>OMJI01000061.1 GCA_900299315.1 Verrucomicrobiota bacterium
AGGCGGAGTACGACCGGCTCTGCGCGCCGGGTGGCTTGCGGTTCGCGCTGATCCGGCTGGCGATGAAGACGCTGGGGCGGTTGAGCGGCGGGATCCGGTTGGGCTGGCGGGCGGGTTTCGACTCCGGCGTGATGCTGGATTACGTCTATCGCAACGAACCGCACGGATTGTTCGACCGTCAATACCTCAATAGCATCGGCTGGCGCGGCATCCGGCAGCGGAAGGTGAACCTCGCCCGGGTTCTGCGCGACACCATCCGGCAAGTCCACGCCACCGGCCAGCCTGTGCGCGTGCTCGACATCGCGGCGGGGCCGGGCCGGTACGTTCTCGAAACGATGCGGATCATGCCGGAGATCCCGATGCAAGCCGAGTTGCGCGATTACAAACAGGAGAACCTCGACGCCGCGCAGCGGTTGGCGGAGGAAATGAAATTGAAGAACGTCACGGTGGCGCGCGGCGATGCGTTTGACCGTGCGTCATTGGCCGGTGTCTCGCCGAAACCGACCATCGCGATCGTGTCCGGCTTGTACGAACTGTTCCCGCGCAACGAGCCGGTGCAGCAGTCGCTGGCCGGGCTGGCCGATGCCGTCGCGCCGGGCGGCTACCTGATCTACACGAACCAGCCGTGGCACCCGCAGATGGAATTCATCGCGCGCGTCCTGACGAACCGGGAAGGCCAGCCGTGGATCATGCGGCGGCGGACGCAGGCGGAGATGGACGGCTTGGTGCGCGCGGCCGGGTTCGAGAAGCTGCGGCAGGAAATCGATCAGTGGGGCATCTTCACGGTGTCGGTGGCACGCCGCGTGACCGCATGAAACGCGCGGCCTTGAAAGTGTCGGCCGGTCTCTCGCTGCTATTCGTGGTGGTGTATCCGGTCTGCAACTGGCTCGCCTCGCGCCGCACGGACGTGGGGACATGGGCTTACGCGTGGGAGCAGAAGATCCCGTTCGTGCCGTGGCTGATCTTTCCCTACTGGTCGATCGATCTCTTCTTCGTCGCCGCGCCCTTTGTCTGCCGGGACCGCGCGGAGTTGCGGGTGCTGGCGCAACGGGTGGCCTGCGCCATCGTGGCGGCCGGCATTTGTTTCGTGGCGATGCCGCTGCGAATTGTCTTCCCGCGACCCGAGGTGACGGGCGTGCCGGGGATGTTGTTCAGCACGCTCTGGCAATTCGACCAGCCGCACAATTTGTTTCCCTCGCTGCACATCGCGTTGTGGCTGATTCTGCGCGCGGTCTATGTGCGGCATACCGGGGGCGCGACGCGCTGGCTGGTGCGGTTGTGGTTTTTGGCGATTGGACTTTCCGCAGTCCTGACGTGGCAACATCAGGTGGTGGATGTGGCCGGTGGGGTGGCGCTGGCGACGGTGTGTTTCTATTTGTTTCGGGAAACGAACCACAGCCTGCCGGTGCGATCGAATTACCGGGTGGGAGTGTACTATGTCGCCGTTGCAGTCGTCGCCGCCGTGGCCGGTGGGTTTGCGTGGTGGGTCACGCTCGCGACCGGCTTGGTGGCGTTGGGATATTTCGGCATCGGGCCGGGAGTTTATCGGAAAGAGAATGGCGCGCTGCCGTTGGCGGCACGGCTCATCCTCGGGCCGGTGCTGGCGGGGCAATGGCTGTCGCTGCGCTATTACCGCCGTCAGTGCCGGGCGTGGGATGAGATCGTGCCGGGAGTGTTCCTCGGTCGCGTCTTATCGGATGCAGAAGCTGCAACGCTACCAGCTCGGGCGGTCTTGGATCTGACGGCGGAGTTCAGTGAATCGCCCGCATTGCGGACGCGCGTGTACCGCAATATTCCGATGCTCGATCTGACGGCGCCGACTGTCGCGCAGTTGCGGGAGGCGGTGGATTTTGTGGCGGCTCACGTCGGGAAGGGTGGGGTGTACGTGCATTGCAAGATCGGGTATTCGCGAAGTGCCACGGTGGTCGGAGCCTACCTGATGCGCGCCGGGCAGGCAGGGACGGTCCAGGAGGCGGTGGCGAAGATTCGGGCGGCGCGGCCGGCGTTGGTGGTGCGGTCGGAGGCGATGGCGGCGTTGCGCTCCTTCGCCGAGAAGTTGTAGTGTGTTGCGGATGAATTACGACGAACTACGCAAGGCTCTCACCGAGTTCATGGCGGCGGCGGAAACGAAGGATGCCGGGAAAATTGTGGCGGCACTGGCGCGGATTACGGATTGCCAGCGAGCGCTCGGGAACAAGGCGCACCCGCAGCTCCGGCATTTCTTGGAGAACCGCAGCTACCGGAAGGCGCTGGAGTTTATTGAGGGCGAAACACCGGCGGCAGGTAGTTGTGGCAAGTAGCTTCTTCCTGTAGCCGCAGCGTCAGCTGCGGTCCGGTTCCCGTGGGCAGCTGGATGCGGCCGCCGAAGCTGACGCTTCGGCTACAGAGACAGACGTGGCAGGAACATGCCGCTAGTTTGCTGGTAAGCCCGGTACTCATCGCCAAACGCAACCATGGCGTCAGCTTCTTCATCGCGCGCGAGCCGGTAGTACGTCCAGCAGAGCAGGGGAAACATCACGAGCGTGATGAGCGTCGGCCAGTTGATGATGCTGCCGACGAGGAACAGGAAGAAGCCGGTGTATTGCGGATGTCGGATGTGCCGGTAGAGGCCGGTCTGGACGAGTTCACCTTTGCCCCGGTAAATCTGACGCCACCCAAGCAAGGCGATAATCGCCCCGGTCGCAATGAAGGTTTGGCCGACCACATCGATGATGATCGCCCCTGTATCGCCCCAGCCGAACAGAAACGCCCAGGCATGGCCGCGGAAATGATTTGTAGCGTACTCGGTCTGGCCGGTCACAGCGGCGACGCCGTACATCGTGAGCGGTAAGCCGTACATCTCCGCGTACAACGCGATGACCCAAGCCTGCGCCATCCCGGCCGAGCGCCATTGTTTGCGGGTGCGGGGTCGCAGAATGCCGAAGAGGAAAACGGCCAGCACGGCAATGTAGATGGCGACCAGCCACCAATTGTCATATCCGATGCGAAAGATTTCCCAAAACCGGCTCACGTTGTTGGTTTGGACGCAACGAGCTGCTCGTTGGTTTTGGAAAAATTGCGGACGGACATGGTGGTGAAGTTTCGGTTGGGGATGGCGATGACATCGCCTTCGACCGTTCGGATGCGGGTGCTGCGGACGCCGATGTATTCCACGGTGCCTTCATCCGTGCCGATCCGGATCCGGTCGCCGATGACGAACATCCGGTCGGCCAGGATGATGATGGAGCCGAGGAGGTTGGAGAGGGTTTCCTGCGACGCCAACGCGACTGCCAGCCCGGTCACTCCCAAGCTGGCCAGGATGCCGGTGACCTTGATGCCGATGTTGTCGGCCGTGACAAGCACGGCGGTGACCACGACGAAAACCTTGGCCGATTTGCGGAACAGGATGAGGATGGCGACATCGAGCCGCTTGTCGCGCTTCTGGTACCGGTCACGCAGGACGTCGAACGTGACGTCCAAGACACGCAGCAAGACGTAGGTGACAGCCACGGCGATTACGACTCCGAAGCCGCGTGCGATGTAGGTCTGCAGCCAGTCCGGGGCGTTCATTCCCTGCACGCCGAGATGCATGAACGCGAGGAAGACGACTAACCGCAGCGGGACGTGCATGACTTGCAGGAGCCGGTCGTCCCACTCGGTCTTGGTCTTCTTGGCGAGGCGCATGAAGAAGTTGGTCGCCAGCCAATCGACACCCCGTGCTGCGAAGACAGCCACGACGCAGTAGCACAGTAGGAAGAGGTACTGCCAGACTTGGTTTCCCAAGAATGTCATTTGCAGCCAGTCGGTTTGCGTCACCACGTTGGTCTCGTTCATCGGCGGGATTGTAGGTCACTTTCGGCAGCCGGCAAGTGCGGCTTGAAAAGCTGTCGGCACCCAGAATAAGGTCGGTCCGATGGCGACCGGTAATGTCAACGTCACGACGCCGCTGAGCTTGGCAATCGAGCATACCCGCCGGCTTTTGTTTCAGCCCTTCGACTTAAGCCGGTGGTTTGTGATCGGGTTCGGCGCGTGGCTGGCGACGCTGGGGGAGGGCGGCTTCAACTTCAATTTCAACCTACCCGGTCGGCAACAGCAGCATGGGGACCTGCGGAAGGTTCTCGAGCATGCGCGGGAATACGTGATGGCCAACTTGGTGTGGATCATCCCGGTGGTTGTCATCGTGATCCTGTTGCTGATGGCGATCGGCGTGGCGGTGATATGGGTCAGCAGCCGCGGCAAGTTTGTGTTTCTGCACCAGATGGTCACCGGCCGCGCCGAGATCGGCGAGCCGTGGCGACGAGCGGAAGCACCGGGGTGGAGTTTGTTTTGGTTCCGACTGGTCTTGGGGGTGATTGGAATGCTGGCCATGCTGCCGCTCATCGCCGGTGGAGTTTACATCGGTGTGAAGATGTATCGCGCCGGTGTGCCAGACGCCGCCGGGATCTTGACGCTAGTCGGGTTGGTTTTGGTGTTTTTGGTGGTCAGCATTGTCTGGTTTCTGGTGATGAAGTTTACCGATGACTTTGTGGTGCCGGTAATGTCGTTGCGGCGCTGTGAATGCCTGCCGGCGTGGCGGGA
>OMJI01000062.1 GCA_900299315.1 Verrucomicrobiota bacterium
CATCGCGGGCTTGCCGGGTCGGTACAAGAACTTTGCGCTGACGCTGGTGATCATCCCATTCTGGACGAATCTGCTGATCCGAACGTATGCGTGGCAGATTCTCTTCGCGCCGCACAGTTTTCTCGCGAATATCGCTGCCGGCTGGGGTGTGGTGGAACACGGGCATGCGTTGTACCCAAGCGAGTTGGCGGTGTACGTGGGGATGGTGTGTGATTATCTGCCATTCCTCGTGTTGCCGTTGTACTCGTCGGTCGAGAAGATCGACTGGAGCTTGGCAGAAGCGGCGTCAGACTTGGGCGCGGACAAGGTGCGGGCGTTCTGGCACGCGATTCTGCCGCAAGTGATGCCAGGCTTGGTGGCGGGGATCATCCTGGTGTTCATCCCGGCGACTGGCCAGTTTGTGATCCCGGATTTGCTGGGCGGCGGAAAGGTGGACATGGTCGGGAACCTGATCTCCCGGCAATTCGGCGCGAGCCGGGATTGGCCGTTCGGCTCGACGGTGGCGATCTTGGGGATGGCGATTGTGATGTTGGGCTTGTGGGCGTATGCCCGGCAGGCGCGGAAGGGAGGCGAGTCGATCATATGAAACGCGTCTCGCTCCCGTTGTGGTTGATTGCCGGCTTGCTGTACGTGTTCCTGTACGCGCCGATCGCGGTGGTGGTGATTTACTCGTTCAACTCCGCCCGGCACGGCGGGCCGTGGGCGGGCTTCACGACGGCGTGGTATGGCCGGCTCTGGCAGGATGAATTGGAGCAGCACGCGGCGTTGAACACGTTTGAGTTGGCGGCAATGAGCACGGTCGTGGCGACGGTGCTGGGCACGATGCTGGGGTATGGGCTGAGCCGGTATTGGTTCCCGGGAAAGAAACTGTTCTCGTGGCTGATGTATATACCGGTGGTGATTCCTGACATCGTGATGGCGGTGGCGATGCTGATGTTCTTCGGCCTTGTCCGGCAATGGCTCGGACTGTTTGAACTGGGGATGGGGACGATGATCATCGCGCACATCACGTTCCAGATTCCCTTCGTGGCGATCGTAGTCCGGTCGCGCTTGGTCGGGATGGATCCGGCCATCGAGGAGGCGGCGCACGACCTGGGCGCGAGCACGTGGCAGGTGTTCTGGCATGTGACGTTTCCGTTGATGCTGCCGGGAGTGTTGGCGGGAGCGATGTTGGCTTTTACGTTGAGCCTCGACGATTTTGTGGTTAGCTTCTTTACGACAGGACCAGGGGCGACAACATTGCCGATCCTGATCTATGCGTCGGTGAAGAGGGGAGTGACGCCGGATATTAATGCGTTGTCGACATTGATCGTGTTGGTATCGGTGATTGGAACCATCGGCGTGACGCTGTTGCAGCGACGCCATCAACCATCAGGAGGATAGGTCATGCGCAAACTCATCATCACGCTCAGCGCGCTGGTCATGTTGACCGGGGCCGCGTGGGCGCAGAAGAACAAACTCAATCTCTACATCTGGAGCGAGTACATCGATCCCAAGATCGTGGCGGACTTCGAGAAGCAGTTCGACTGCAAGGTCACCATCGATCTTTACGAGGACAACGAAAGCATGATGGCGAAGCTCGAACAGGGCGGCGCCTCGCTTTACGACATCTGCGTGCCCTCAGACTACATCGTCCCGCAATTGCTGAAGCGCAAGCTCGTCCAGCCGTTGCGGCGCGAGAATATCCCGAACCTCAAGAATATCGACCCGAAGTTTGCCAGCCCGCCGTTTGATCCCGGTAACAAGTACAGCGCGCCGTACCAGTGGGGCACGGTCGGGCTCTTCATCCGCGAGGAAGGCGGCAAGCCGGTCGAGGAAACGTGGGGCTTGATTTTCGACCCGAAGAAACAGCCCGGTACGTTCCTGCTGATGGACTCGATCCACGAATGTTTCAGCGGCGCGCTCCGGTACCTCGGGCAGAGCGTGAACACCACCGACCCGGCGGTGTTGCAGAAAGCTCGCGACTTGTTGCTCGAAGCCAAGAAACGGTCACAAGGCTTTGAAGGCGGCGTCGGCGGTAAAAACAAGGTCCTCGCCAAGCAAACCTCGATGGCCATCGTTTACAACGGCGACGCGGTCCGCGGCATGCACGAAGAATCCGGCAAGGGCACGCGCTACTTCGTCCCGAAAGAAGGCGGCGAAATCTGGCTCGATAACATGCTCATCCCCGCCAAGGCTCCGAATCGCGATATGGCGGAGAAGTTCATCAACTACATCCTCGACCCGAAAGTCGGCGCGCAGTTGTCGAACTTCAACCAGTACGCGACGCCCAACAAAGCCGCCAAGGAGTTCATCAATCCGGATGACCTGAAGAACTCCGCCATCTACCCGCCGCCGGAAATGATGCCCAAGCTCGAGTTCCTCAAAGACCTCGGCCGCAAGACCCGGATGTTCGACGAGCTTTGGACACAGGTAAAGTCCAAGTAGCCGGTCAGAAATGACTCACGGAAGGCGTGCCCCACCGGGCGCGCCTTTTCGTTTATTGATTCACGTGCACCACCTTCGCCGGTGGGAAACCGTTGAAGTAGGTGGATGAGGCGGCGCTGTAGGCGCCGATGTTTTCGCTGAACAACAGGTCGCC
>OMJI01000063.1 GCA_900299315.1 Verrucomicrobiota bacterium
CATGTGTTGCGTCAACCCCTCCGTCAGCGTCATGATGATCGAGAAAATCATCGTCGTCGCGCCGACCACCGCCGTGCCGATCAGTACCGGTTTAGCTGTCGCTTTGAACGTGTTACCGGCGCCGTCGTTTTCTTCGAGCAGTTCCTTCGAGAGCGTGAAGTCGGGCGTGAAACCAAAATCCTTTTTGATCTCCTCCGCCACCCCCGGCAACGTCTCGATCATCGACAGTTCATAGACCGACTGCGCGTTGTCGGTGACCGGCCCGTACGAATCGACCGCGATGGTCACCGGCCCCATGCCGAGGAACCCGAACGCCACGAGCCCGAACGCAAACACCGCCGGCGCCTGCATGATTTCCGGCGCCACGCCGCGGCTGACGATGTACGCCACCGTCATCAAACCGACAATCGTCATCCCTAGCCAGTAGCCGCTGAAGTTACCGGCGGTCAACCCGGACAGGATGTTCAACGACGCCCCGCCCTCGCGCGACGAGTTCACGACTTCGCGCACATGCCGGGAATGCACCGAGGTAAACACCTTCACCATTTCCGGCACGACGCCGCCCGCCAACGTGCCGCACGTGATGATCGTGCTCAGCTTCCACCACAACGTCCCATCGCCGAGATGCGGAATCAGGATCGCGCTGCTCACGTAAGTCACCACGACCGAAATGATCGACGTGATCCAGACCAGCGACGTCAACGGGTGCTCGAAGTTGAACTTCTTCGCCTCCCCGTACTTCGCCTTCATGATGAGTTCGTTGACGAAATAACTACCGGCCGACGTCACGACCATCATCACGCGCATCGCAAAGATCCAGACAAGCAACTGCACCTGCACCGCCGGCTGGGGCACCGCCAGCATGATGAACGTAATCAGCGCCACGCCGGTCACGCCGTACGTCTCGAACCCGTCCGCCGTCGGGCCGACCGAGTCACCGGCATTGTCACCGGTACAGTCCGCAATCACACCGGGGTTGCGGGCGTCGTCCTCCTTGATCTTGAACACAATCTTCATCAGGTCGCTGCCGATATCGGCAATCTTCGTGAAGATACCGCCCGCGATACGCAACGCCGATGCGCCCAGCGATTCACCGATCGCAAATCCGATGAAACACGCCCCGGCCAAGTCGCCGGGGATGAAGAGCAAGATCGCGAGCATCATGAACAGCTCGACCGAAATCAGGAGCATGCCAATCGATAGACCGGCCTGCAGCGGGATGCCGTAGCAGGGGTATCCCTTACCGGCGAGCGAGGCGAACGCCGTGCGCGAGTTGGCGAACGTGTTCATGCGGATCCCGAACCACGCCACGCCGTACGAGCCGGCAATCCCGAGCACACTGAACGCGAGGATGATGCCGACCCGGTAAGCTTCCATGTGCTGAATGAAACCGAAGTACGCCACGATGATCGCGCCGATCAACACCCAGAGAATCGCCAGAAACTTGCCCTGCGTGATCAGGTACGTCTTGCACGTCTCGTAGATCAGCTCGGAGATTTCGAGCATCGACTTGTGCACCGGCCGCCGCCGCATCTGCGCAAACACCAGCAGTCCAAACCCCAGCCCCACCAAGCTGATCACCAGGCCGGCCAGCAACAGATTGTGCCCGGACAATCCGCCAAAGCTCGCCAAGCCGGTATCGTCGAGGCGCGGCAAAACCAGGTTCGCCTCACTGGCGAGTGCCGAACCGCCCGCTGCCAACAACCCGAAAATGACAACACCGCACCGTCCCAAACGTCCGAGGTAATTTCTCATCGACCCTTCCAATTAGTTTCCGCGTTCCCAGGCGTGGGGGATTTCTTTCGGGAACCGCCAGAAAAACACTCCGTCCCGGTCGCCACCATATAACCCCGCCTCACCGGCTTCCCCGTATCCCTTCCAACCTCCGTAGGGCACCCGCGCGAAGCACTCGCCCTGCGTGATGGTCTTCGTCTTCTTCATCGGCGACTCCGCCAACTCGCGCTGCGCCGTCTCGAAAATCTCCCGCGCCGCAACGTCGCGGGCGTAGTGGCCCAACTCAGCGAACACCACCTGCCGGAAAATCTTCCCCGTCCGGTGGGTCGCGTACCACACGTACTCGGCCGGTGTGAGGTTCGAGAGAATCAGCATCTCCACCGGGCTGATCACGAGATAGAACCGCGTCTTGCGCCCATTCGCCGCCGGCAGACCCGCCGTGGCTGCGACCTGATCGGGCGAAAGATTCTCCGCGGAAGCGTGCCCCTTGAACTCGGTCACCCGCTCGCCGCGCTGCAGTTCGAGCAAGGCGCCGCTGGTCTTGGCGAGGTAAACCCGGTCATACGCCGTCAACGGCGTGCAGTTGAACGCGTTATTGGACAACGCCGTCTTGGTCCGCTTGCCGGTACGGATCGCGTCGAGCGCGGCGCGTGTGTCGGCTGTCGCATCGCGCCACCCGCCTTCGTTCATGTACTCAAACGCCGGGTAACCATCGCGGAGTGCGAGGTCAACCAGCACCGAGTGCCCATGAAATTTCCCGCTCGTCCCCGGACTGCGATGCCAGGCAAACCCCGGCACTCCCAAACTCGTGGCCGTGACCACGCCGGTCGGCAGATTCAACACTAGATTAACATTCGCCATGAAGATGCCTCTGCTCAATCAAACTGGTTTCGCTTACCCCTCACCGAATCAACATCGTCGCAACACTGTCCCAAACGCTCGTCGGCGCCAGTTGCATGGTCACCAAGCCCGCCACCACCAACCCCGCCCAGCCAATGGCAAACCACCGGTCAAACGACCGATTGAGCGCGGACTGCACGATGAGCAGCAACAACCCCACCACGAGCGGCGTGAAAAACGGACCAAAGAGTGAACCCCAAAACGTTTGCCGGTAGAGGTCGGCCAATGCCGGAATCCGGTCCGTGGCGGCACCCAAAGCCGACAGCGTCCCGAGCAACATCATCGGGCGATGAATTTCGGAGCGGCGCCGATTCCACAGGCCGATGACAACATACACACCGAAAAAGAGGATCGCGCTCACCGGGACTATCAAAAACTGTTTCGGCCCCAAGTTCCATAACCTCAGTTCCGGCGGGTTGACCCGCGCCGCGCCGATCGCCAGCTTCATCCCAAATACAAAGATCGCGACGGCCAACACTGCGCCGATGCGCCCCAGGAAAATGTGCCAGTTGTACTTTCGCAGGGCGATCAGTACCGGCTGGACCAAGAACAATAACACCCACGCCGACATCGCTATCCCGTGCGTGATGATCAACGTCCGAATCGGCGGCGTGAGCGGCCGACCGGGAAACGCTTTCCCGTGCAGATAAAAATTCACGAAACCCCAGAAAGTCAGGACCAGCACCAGCACCGCCGCGCCAGCGTAGAAAAGTCGGTTTCGGTCTCCGGGAGCCTTGGTAGTCACTACAGTCGATTCACCCATCTCATTCCTCCAACCCGGTCATAAACCGTGAAAATTCGTCTTCCTTGACCTCCAAGTTGTGGCGCGGCTCGGGGTAAGCCCCCGACGCCACCTCGTCCTTGAACTCCTTGAAGGCGTCCGTCATCAAC
>OMJI01000064.1 GCA_900299315.1 Verrucomicrobiota bacterium
CCATGAAGTCGATGAAGAAGATGTTGCGCAAGGTCAAAGGACAGTCAGGTCAGAGTTTGGTTGAGTACGCGCTCATCCTCGCGCTGATCTCTGTCGTCGCGATCGTCGTGCTCAAAGGCATCGGCACGAACGCCAACACCAAGCTCGGTAGCGTCAGCGACAACTTGAATTGATTGTCGGATCCAATCATCAGGGGAAACAAGCCACACGCTTGTTTCCCCTTTGTGTTTTTTTGCTCGTTTGCTAGCCTCGCCCCGTGCAGACGACACCTCTTCCCCCGAATCCACTCCGTGACGGGCTGACGACGCGCCGAACGCCCGAGCCTTGCGCGGTCGTCATCTTCGGCGCGACCGGTGACCTTACGGCTCGCAAACTAATCCCGGCCCTCTACAACCTTGCCCACGAAGGCCAGTTGCCGGGCGGCTTTGCGATTGTTGGGTTCGGACGTCGGGCGAAATCTCACGACGAATTCCGCGCCGAGGTCCGGGAAGGTGTGGCGGAGCACGCCCGGTTTCACCCGATCAACACGGCTGTGTGGGATGCGTTGGCCAAGGGCGTGTATTACCAGCAGGGCGATTATGCCAATGCCGGTGACTTTCAGAAGCTGGCCGCGCTTTTGCAGCAGGTCGATCGCGAACGCGGCACGGCGGGCAACCGGCTCTTCTACATGGCGACACCACCGGGCCAGTTCACGGAAATCATCAGCTCGCTCGGCGTGGCCGGGCTGAACGGGCCAACCAGCCGTTTGATCATCGAGAAACCGTTTGGCCGCAGCCTCGCGACGGCCCGGGAACTCAACGCCAATCTCACCAGTGTCTTCGCCGAGCCGCAGATTTTCCGCATCGACCACTACCTCGGCAAGGAGACGGTCCAGAACATCTTGGTGCTGCGGTTCGCGAACGAGATTTTCGAGCATCTCTGGAATCAGAAATACGTCGACCACGTCCAGATCACCGTCGCCGAGACGCTCGGCGTCGAGGCTCGCGGCGGTTACTACGACCAGTCCGGCGCCCTGCGCGACATGGTGCAGAACCACATGATGCAACTGCTCGCCCTCGTCGCGATGGAACCGCCGACATCGCTCGAAGCGGAGATCATCCGCGACGAAAAGGTGAAGGTTCTCCGGGCCATCCGTCCCATCCTGCCGGAGCAAGTGACCAAGAACGCCGTCCGCGGCCAATACGCGGCCGGGTCGCTGGCTGGCGAACAAGTCCCGGCATACCTGACGGAAAAGGACGTCAATCCCGAGTCGCGCACCGAGACTTACGTGGCGCTCAAGCTCTTCATCGACAACTGGCGCTGGGCCGGTGTGCCATTCTACCTCCGGCACGGCAAACGTCTCCCCAAACGCGCGGCCGAAATCGCCGTGCAATTCAAATCGCCACCGGCCGTTCTCTTCGCCGCCGAATCCTGCGCGCCGCTGGAGACCAACGTCCTCGTCATCCGCATCCAGCCCGACGAAGGCATCTCCATCCGCATGAACGCCAAGGTGCCCGGCACGGCGCTCAACATCCAGCCGGTTAAAATGGACTTCCGGTACGGTGGCAGTTTCGGCGCGCGTTCGCCGGATGCCTACGAGCGGTTGCTTTACGACGCAATCTCCGGTGACTCGACGCTCTTCATCCGCGGCGATGAAGCGGAACGCTCGTGGCAAATCATGGACGCGGTGTTGGAAGGCTGGAAGTCCGCGCCGAAGCCGTTCGCCTACGAAGCCGGTACGTGGGGGCCAGCCGAAGCGGACGCGTTCATCCGGGCCGATGGACGGGAGTGGCGCCGGCCATGAGCGCGAAACTCGAAAGCTTCACTTCCGGGGCGGAGACAGCGGTCGATGTCGCGCGCGTCGAGCGTCAACTTGCCGAACTCTGGCAGCTCGCGGCCGAGTCCGAAACCGCCGCCGTCACGCGCGCCTGCATGGGCAATCTCGTCGCCATTTGCGATTCAGAAGCCGGGGCGGAACACGCCACCGACGTCATCCGCGAATTGACCAGCCGCCATCCGTGCCGGGCCATCGTTCTGCTCGCGGGGCCGGTGACTGCGCCCGATGAATTGGCGGCGTCCATCACCGCGCATTGTCACCTCGCCGGTGGAGGTGGAAAACAGGTTTGTTGCGAACAGATCACCATCCGGGCGGCCGGTAATGGTGTGGCGCAGCTTGCCGGTGCTGTCCTGCCGCTGCTCGAATCCGATTTGCCGACGTTTTGCTGGTGGAACTGCGAGTTTCTCGCGCACCGCGATTTGTTCGAGCGACTGACCGGCGTGGCCGACCGGGTGTTCTTCGACACGTCCGTCTGGCCAAACGCCGAGGCGAAGCTGCCGGAGGTGCTGGCGACGATCCGGAGGCATCCGCGGCGGAACTTCTGCGATTTGAGTTGGACCCGGTTGGGTTTGTGGCAGGCGATGACGGCGGATTTGTTCGATCCCACGGAATGCCGGTCGCAGTTGGCGGCGATCAAGTCCGTCGAAATCATCCACGGTAACGGCGGGGGCGCCAAACTCCGGTCGCGCCTCTATGCCGGTTGGCTCACGGCGCAGTTGGGCCGGCGATTGCGGGTGACGTTGCGCGAGGAAGCGGAGCCGCAAGCCGGTTTCCTGCGGATCACCTTGGCGAGCGACACGGCGAAATTCATCCTGCGCAAGAATCACGGCGAGCAGACCGCGAGCACGACGACGCACATGGCAGCGATGTGCGAGCTGCCGCGCACCCGGGCGTTCTGGCCGACCGATGACTCGGCGTTGCTGTCGCAGGAACTCGACGCGGTGCAGCGGCGCTCGATGTATGAGCGGGCGTTGGAGGCGGTGTGAAGTGGTTCGTTGCGTTGCTGCTGGCCGGGACGGTGAGCGCCGCGACGCCGGAGGTTACCTTCCGCGAGTTGAACGCGGCGTTGAAGTTGTCCCTCTGGCAGGATGCCAATCTCTGGGATGACAAGGCCGACGCAGTGGCCGACCGGCTCGATTGGCCGGTGGAGTCCAAGACCGACACCGAAACCAGCTATCGCCGGTACGCACCGGACGGCACCAAGGTGCTCGGCTCGCAGGTTTATTCCGAGGCGCTCTACGCCGAGGCCGGCAAGGTCACACAAGTCTCGCTCGTTTTCATCAACAAGGGCGATTACGCGAATCTCTTCCTCCGCTCCGGCATGGATGCGGATGCCTTTCGGGAATTTCAGCAGGAACGTCGCAAACGGCTGCGCGGGTTCGCCGGCGCATTCCGGCAGGAGCGCGACGCGATCGAAGCGGCGTTGCGACAGGTGCTCGGCGAGCCGCGCCGCGACCGGTTCGGCCAATCCACGCAGACGACCGAGAACGTGAAACGGTGGGATTGGGAAGGGCACTCGATCCTCTTGGCCGCGCCGAACAACGAGTACATCGCTTTGCGCATCGTCCCGACCGCTTTGGCCGACGCCAACGGCAAGGCGGCGCGGATCACGGATTCCAAACTTCGCGAGCTGCTTGCGAAGCGCGTCCAGAAACGACCCAACGGCGACGTCGTTGTCACCCAGATCCCGATGGTCGATCAGGGGCCGAAAGGTTTCTGCGTGCCGGCCACTTGGGAAAGATACCTCCGGTACGTCGGCATCCCGGCCGACATGTACCTGCTCTCGATGGCGGCTGAGACGGAATTCGGCGGCGGCACCTACATCACCGAAATGGCCAAGTCAGTTGCCGGCTTGGTCCGTCAGTCCGGTCGGCGCATCGAGAAAATCAGCCGCAACCTTTCCATCGCCGCCGTGGCGAATTACGTCGACCGCGGCCAGCCGCTCATGTGGGGCATGTACCAGCAAGGCGAGCTCGATTACCGGATCACCAATCGCACCAATGACCGCAAGAGCGTGAAGGATTGGGACAAGTGGCTCGAAACCATCAAGCCCGACCGGCGCGATGCCCGGCGTTACCGCTACGACAAACGCACCACCGGCCACATGTGCCTGATCATCGGCTACAACAAAACCACCGACGAAATCGCCATCAGCGACAGTTGGGGCCCCGACTTCGCCGAACGCTGGATCACCCTCGAAGAAGCCCAGCACCTCGACCAAGGCGAGCTGTACGTCATCGCTTGGTGAGCCCGGTTTAAGTCCAAGTAGCGTAGTGGCCGTCGTCCCGGCGGCAACCAGCAGGCACCGGCTCATACTCGCGGCTTGTCTGGCGACCTTGAGTTTGATAAACATACCTCGCCAACGGGTCTTGGGTGATGCTTGCAATGAATCGCACCAACTTATCTGGGGGAGCGTAGCCGATGGAAGCAATTCGGGTCTTA
>OMJI01000065.1 GCA_900299315.1 Verrucomicrobiota bacterium
AGTCAGCGTCGTCGGGGAGGCGAGCAGCGGCTATTGCTCGGCGCACGTCGCGGCTCGCCCCTACGGACCCCGGCAACTGCTCGACGAGCCACGCAATATGTTTGTGATCTTTCACCTCTCCACCTCCTTTTCGGAAATTCGCATTACCCCACCTTTCGCTTGAAGCGCAGCGCGCACAACGTGAACAGGGTCGCACCCATGACCGCGAGGATGAGCAGCGACCGGCCATACTCCGGCAGCGTCGCGCCGCGCAGGACGATGGCGCGCATCAGGTCGATGAAATACGTCGCCGGGAGGACCGTGCTGATCGCGTAGAAGACCCACGGCAACGTCTCGCGCGGGAAGATGAACCCGCTGAAGAAAATCGACGGCAACATCACCGTCATGCTCATCTGCATCGCCTCATTCTGCGTCTGCGCCCGGGTCGACACCAGTAACCCGAGTGAGACCAGCGTGAAAATGTAAAACAGCGCCGCGCAGAACAACGCCGGCACCGCGCCGTGGATCGGCACTTGGAAAACCCACCGCAGGATCAGGAACAGGACCAGCGCCATCGTCATCGAGATGCACAGGTACGGCACCAGTTTGCCGAGCATCAATCCTCCGCGCGACATCGGGCTGACGAGCAGATTCTCCAGCGTGCCCCGTTCCCGTTCGCGCACCACCGACATCGCCGAGGCGAACACCGTCGCGATCTGCAACGCGGTGCCGATTACGCCCGGCACGAAGAAGTTCGGCGCGCGCATCGACGGGTTGTAGAGCATCTGCGGCCGCACCTCGACCGGCAACGCCTGCCGCCCGGCCTCGCCAAGCAGGATGTTCAGCGACTGCCGGAACGCCACCCCGAGCGCCGTGTTCAAGGCCTGCAGCGCGGTCGTCGAGTTCGACCCGTCGACGAGCACCTGCACCGTGGCCTGCCGGCCTGCGCGGAGGTTGCGGGTGTAGTCCGGTGGGATTTGCAACCCGGCATACGCTTTCCCCCGGCGGATCGTCGCCGCCATTTCTTCCACGCTCTGCACTTCCTGCACCACGCGGAACGTCTGCGTGTTCACAAACGCATCCACCAACGCCCGGCTCTCCGTCGTGCGGTTCTCGTCATACACCACCAGCGCCATGTGCTTCACGTCGTTGTCGAGCGCGAAACCAAACGCGATGATCTGCAGCGGCGGCGGGAAGAACATGAAAAACAACGTCGTCCGATCCCGGAAGATGACGATGAACTCCTTGTACATGATCGCCCGAAACCCGCTCAGCCACCGGGGAAGATTCATGATTGCCTCCCGCGCTCCATCGTCAATGTCACAAACACGTCCTCCAGCGACGGCGCGATGGGACGGATGTCCGCCTCGTGGATCCCGACCTCCCGGAGTTTCGCGAGAATCTCCGCCTCGCCCAGCCCGGCTTCGACCTGCAAATGCATCGATTGCCCAAACACGGTCGCGCTGCGCACGCCGTCCAGCTTGCGAATGGCTTGCAAGCCGACGGTGACGTGATCGCACGTGACGTCGAGGCGCTGCGTGCCGGTGGGGTTCACAGCCGGGAGTTGTTTCAGGTCATCCGGCTCGCCGCACACGATCAGCTTGGAGAGATAGATGTACCCGACGTGCGAACAACGCTCGGCTTCGTCCATGTAATGCGTCGTCACGAACAACGTCACGCCGCTGCTCGACAGCTCGAACAGCAGATCCCACAGTTCCCGGCGCGCGACGGGATCGATGCCGGCGGTCGGCTCGTCGAGGAACAGCACCTGCGGTTTGTGGACGAGCGCGCAGGCCATCGCGAGCCTTTGTTTCCAGCCACCGGAGAGCAGGCCCGCCCGGCGTTCGAGATACGGTTCGAGATGCGTCAACGCGATCAGCTCATCCCGGCGTTGCCGTTCCGCCGCGCCGCGCAACCCGTAGAGCCGCCCGTAGAAAATCAGGTTCTCGTTCACAGTCAGCTCGTCGTAGAGCGAGAAGCGTTGCGACATGTAGCCGAGCGTGCCCTTGATCTGCTCCGTCTCGCTCGCCACGTCGAACCCGGCAATCCGCCCGGTGCCGCCGCTCGGCTGCAGGATGCCGCACAACATCCGGATCACGGTGGTCTTGCCGGACCCGTTCGGGCCGAGGAAGCCGAAGATGGATTGTTTCTCGACGGCGAAGGTGACGCTATCGACCGCCGTGAACTCGCCGAAGCGTTTCGTCAGCCCGTCACAGTCAATCATCCGCATGGCGGCTCACTTCGGGATCGGCGGCACGTTCGGGAAGGCGATCTCCACGCCCAAGCCGGCCCGCAATTCCGCCGGCACCCGGATCTTCACGCCAAACACCTGCCGGATCCGGTCCCCGGCCGTCTGCACGTTGCGCGGCGTGAACTCCGCCTGCCGGTTTATCTGCTCGATGATGCCGGTAAACCCCGCACCGGCGTCGGTGCGACCCTCGACCTTCTGCCCCACGCGAATCGCCGCCAGCCACTGCTCCGGCACGTACACCCGCACCCACGGACGATCGGCCAGCAACAACGTCGCTGCCGTCCGATCCGGCATGAGCACGTCCCCGACCTTCACCGGCAGCGTTTCGAGTACGTATGGTGTAGCGGCCGCCGTCCCCGGCGGCGAGTTGCTGCCAGCCGCCGGGACGGCGTCCCCTACACCCGGAGCGACAATCCGCATCTCCAGCAACTGCGCATCCATCTCCGCGAGCCGGGCGCGGGCTTGATCGACTTGCTCCGCGCGGGTCCCGGCCTTCAACACCGCGAACCGCTGCTCGGCGGCCACCACGCTTTTCTCCAACGCGCGCGCCCGGCTGCCGGCCTGGTCGCGCTCCGTGCTGGAAATCGTCTTCGAGGCGAAAAGTTCCTGCGCGCGCTGGTCTTCCAAGCGGGCAAATTCGAGTTGCGCCTGCAACGATTCCCACTCCGCCTTCGCCGCGGCAATGTCCTCAGCCCGCGGCCCGCGTTCCAGCTCAGCCAACCGCGCCGCCGCCTCCGCGCGCCGGGCCGAAAGCTCCGCTGCGTCGAGTTCCATCACCAACTGACCGGGCTGCAGGACATCGCCCTCCTGCGCATGAATCGCCACCACCCGGCCGCCGTACCGGGACGCAATCCGGATCTCATCTATCTCCACCGTACCGGAAACGCGATACGTCCCAATCCCCCGATGCGCCAACAACCAAGCCGCCAAGGCAACGAGCACAAGGATCAACAGGACCGGTAATCGCTTCTTCACGCCGCGAGGATAACAAAGCCGCCCGCCCTGTCCAGATTCGGTTCCTCAATACCGCAGCAGGCGTTTGACATTAGCATTACCAGTTTTTACAGTGCGTGCATGAGCGCGATGCAAGTGCAAGCGGTAATCGACCAGATGGATGAAGCCGACCGGTTGTTTGCTGCCGCCTACCTGAAACACCTTGCTCGCCGCACCGACGCGTCACACCGCACCCGGCTCGGTAGTCGATTGCGACGCATGGCGGGGGGGAAGAAAGTCTCGCTAGCCGCGGTCAAGCGTCTGCACAAGCAGTTGGAAGCCGCAGGCCTATGAGCGGGGGATGGAAGGTGGCCTTCGACGCGGATGCGGTCGAATGCCTATTGGGGTGTCGCGCTAATGAGCGCCGCAAGTTGCTGCAGTTCGCTGAGTCCCTCAAAGCCCATCCGACTTTACCGGGCGATTTTGTGGAACAGGATGACTCGAGGCGAAATTTGCAGGTCAAGTTGGTTAGTCGATTTCTGGTCACCTACTGGGCGGATCACGCGGTGAAAGAAGTTAAGGTTGTTGCCATCGAGCAGGCCGATTAGTCCGAATAAGCCGCAGACTTCGCTGTTCCTTCAAATCTCTCTCACCGGTACCGCAGCAGGCGCATCGCGTTGAGGATGACGAGGACGCTGCTGAATTGGTGGGCGATGGCGCCGCCGATCATCGGAAGGTGGCCGCTGCCGGCGAGAGTGACCATGGTGATGTTGTAGATCAACGCGAAGGCGAGGCCTTGGCGGATCAGGTTCAAGGCTTGCCGGCTCAGGCCGACGGTGAAGGCGATCTTGGACAGGTCATCGGCCATCAACGCCACGTCGGCGGCTTCGTGGGCGACATCGGTGCCGGTCACGCCCATCGCAATGCCCACATCCGCCACGGCGAGGGCCGGGGCGTCGTTGACGCCGTCGCCGACCATCGCGACGCCGCCGTGTTGCTTGAGCGACTCGATGTGCTGGGCTTTTTGTTCCGGCAGGACTTCGGCTTTCACCTCGTCGATGCCGAGCGAGCCGGCAATGTCCATCGCCACGCACTGGTGATCGCCGGTGAGCATGACGACTTTCTCGATGCCAAGTTGCCGGAGTTGTTGAACGGATTGCCGGGCATCGGGCCGGAGCGTGTCGGCCACCGCGATGCTGCCGCAGAGTTTGCCGTCGTGCGCGACGAGGATGTCGTGGTGCTCGCCGGTGATCTCGATGGCGTGCTCGGAAAGCAATTCGTGCCGGCCGACGACGAGCTTCTGCCCGGCATGCTCGGCGACCACACCCCGGTGATGCGGCGTGAACGAAGTCGGATCCGGCGGTGTGCTACCGGCCTTGCGGACGATGGCGCGGGCGACCGGGTGGGAACTGAGTTTCTCGGCAATCGCCGCCAGCCCCACCAGCTCCGCGTCGGTGTGATGGCAACTGCGTTTGATGCCGGCCACTTCGGGCTGGCCGTGCGTCAGGGTGCCGGTCTTGTCGAACACGATGGTCTTCAACCGCGCCACGGCTTCGAGGTACTGGCCGCCCTTGATGAGCACCCCGGCCTTGGCGGCGCGGGCGATGCCGGCCATCACAGCGGTCGGCGTGGCGAGGATCAGCGCACACGGGCAGGCGACGATGAGGACGGTGATAGCCCGGTGGATGTCTTGGGTCAGGAAATAGACGAGCGCCGCCAGCGTGAGCATCACCGGCACGAGCCAACCCGCCAGCCGGTCGAGCGTCCGCTGGATGGGCGCTTCGCGTTGCTGGGCGGCTTCGACGAGTTGGGCGATCCGGGCGAGCGTAGTTTCTTCGCCGACGCGCGTCGCCTCGACGATGAGTGCCCCGGTCTCGTTGAGGGTGCCGACATAAACTTCATCCCCAGCTTCCTTGCTCACCGGCATGGATTCGCCGGTGACGGGCGCCTGGTTGACGCTGGCATGGCCGCTCCGCACCCGGCCATCCGCCGGGATGCGCTCGCCGGCACGGACGACGATGATGTCCCCGACTTTGAGGTCACCGCTCGGCACTTCAAGTTCCTGTTCACCGCGACGAACACGCGCTGTGGCCGGGACAAGATTCAGCAAGCCGGTCAACGATCGCCGGGCGCGCCGGGTGGTGTAGGCCTCGAGCTGTTCGCCGAGCGCCATGATGAAGGCGACCTCGGCCGCGGCGATGAATTCGCCAATGGACGACGCGGCGATGATGGCGATGGCGACCAAGACATCGGCATCGAGCCGGCGGGCGAGCAACGCTTTACCGGCTCGCCACACGATGGGCAAGCCGGCCAAGGCCAAGGCCACGATGACCAGCGGGGTGAAATGCGCCAGCCACCCGGCCGCCAACAGCACACCGATGCCGATGGTGAGCAAGAGATGCCGGCGCGCTTCGCGGGCTTCATCGGATTCCCGGTCGGCAGTCGGAACCTTGGCCGAATACCCGGCCGCCTTGACGGCAGCGATGAGCGCCGCTTGGTCGCCCCCGGTAATGGTGGCGGTCTTGGAGATGAAGTTGACGGTGACGGTTTGCACCCCGGGCACCGCCGCGAGCGCTTTCTGGACGTTACTCGCGCACCCGGCGCAGGTCATGCCATCGATTTGAAGTGTGGTCACGGAATCAGATTAGCCGTCTTGCGAGGACGTGTCGAGGGTTCGCCCGGAACGCCCCGCCCACTGATACAACACCGGCAGCACCAGCAACGTCAGCACCGTGTCCGTGATAATTCCACCGATGACCACCGTGGCCAACGGGCGCTGGACTTCGCCGCCGACGCCGACGTTGACCGCCATCGGGATGAAGCCGGCAGCGGCGACGAGCGCCGTCATCAAGACCGGCCGCAAACGCACCAGGCATCCCTGCCGGATCGCGTCGGCGAGCGGGCTGCCGGCGGCGAGTCGTTGCTTGATGAACGTGACCAGCACCAGCCCGTTGAGCATCGCGACGCCGCTCAACGCCACGAAACCGATCCCCGCGCTCACCGTGAAGGGCATGTCGCGCAGCCACAACGCCAGCACGCCGCCCGCCGCGCCGAATGGGATGCCGGTGGCCACGATCAGCACGTCCCGCAGCGAGCGCAGGCTGAAATACAACAGCACGAAAATCAGCCCGAGCGCCACCGGCACGACGAACATCAGCCGGCGATTCGCGCGCTCCATATTCTCGAATTGCCCGCCCCATTCGACCGTGTAACCCGGTGGCAACGCGACGCGCTCGGCAATCTTCTGCTTCGCCTCGGCGACGTAACTACCGGCATCGCGCCCGGTCAGGTTGGCCTGCACCGTGATGCGGCGGCGGCCCCATTCGCGGTTGATGGTGGCCGGGCCTTCGGTCAGGACGATGTCCGCCACCCGGTCGAGCGGCACGACCGGGCCGCCGGCCGTCGGGATGAGTGTCGCCGCCAGCGCAGCCGGATCCGTCCGCTGCCGGTCGGGCAAGCGCACGGCGAGCGGGAACCGCCGTTGGCCTTCGCGCACTTCGCCGACTTTGACCGCACCGACAGCCTCGACGACGCCCAGCACGTCGCGCGTCGAGACGCCAAACCGCGCCGCGGCGTCGGGCCGGACCTTGATCTGCAAGACTGGCTGGCCGCTGATTTGTTCGCCGCTGATCTCGCCGGTGCCGGGGATGTCGAGCAGGACGAGCTGCACTTCATCGGCCAACCGGCTCAACTCCGCGAGGTCGTCGCCGTAGATCTTCAACGCGATGTCGCCGCGCACGCCGGCAATCATCTCGTTCATCCGCATCTCGATGGGCTGGCTGAACGCGGCGGTCAGCCCGGGCACCTTGTTAAAGACGCCGCGCATCGCCTCGACCAATTCCGGCTGCGTGCGCGCGTGTTTCCACTGATCGCGCGGCTTGAGTGCGATGAAGAAGTCCGACAACTCAATCCCCATCGGGTCCGTCGCCACCTCGGCGGTGCCCAACCGGGTCCAGATATGCTCGATCTCATCGGGGAAACGCGCGAGCAACTCGCGTTCGAGCCGGACATTCAGCGCCACCGCTTCCTCGACGGAGATCCCGGCCAGCCGCACGGTGCTGACGGCCAGCGCTTGTTCACCCAATTTCGGGAGGAACTCGCCGCCCATCCGCGTCGCCAAGCCAAGCGCGGCGACAATGAGCACCAGCGCGCCGAGCAATGTCGCCGCACGCCGGCGCAACGCCCACTCCAGTACCGGCGCATAACACCGATGCGCCAGCCGGACCAGCCACGGCTCGCGTTCGTTCAGGCGGCGCGGCAGGAACAAGCTGGCCAGCACCGGCATCAGCGTCAGCGACAGGACCAACGACCCGGCCAGCGCGAAGATCATCGTCAGCGCCATCGGCCGGAAGAGTTTCCCCTCGATGCCTTCGAGGGTCAGGATCGGTAGGAACACGATCATGATGATCAGTTCGCCAAACATCGTCGGCTGGCGCACCTCAACGGCGGCATCGCGGATGGTCTCTCGCCAGGGTTTGTCTTTGCGATGGGCGACATGCCGGGCGCAGTTCTCGACCATGATGACCGAGCTGTCCACGATGAGACCGAAATCAATCGCGCCGAGACTCAGCAGGCTCGCGGCGATACCGGCTTGCAGCATGAAATTGCCGGTAAACAACATCGCCAGCGGGATAGCCGCCGCCACAATCAAACCCGCCCGGAAGTTTCCAAGGAAAGCGAACAAGAGCCCGATCACGAGCAGCGCGCCCGCGAACAGGTTGTGCTCGACGGTGCGGATGACTTTCTCGACCAGTTCGGTCCGGTCGTACAACGTCTCGACCACCACGTCCGCCGGTAATGTCCGTTGCACCTCGGCGAGTTTCTGTTTCAGCGCGCGCGTCACCACCGCGCTGTTCTCGCCCATCAACATGAATCCCAATCCAAGCACCGCCTCGCCTTTCCCCCCGGCCGTGACCGCGCCGCGACGGATCTCGTGGTCGATCTGCACAGTCGCGACGTCGCGCACGCGCACTGGCACGCCGTCGTGGGTGCGGATGACGATGTTGGCGATCTGCGCCGTGTCGGTCGTCAACCCGATGCCGTGCACCAGCAACGCTTCGCCGCCGCGGACGATCTGGCCGCCGCCGACGTTCTGGTTGTTTGCTGCGAGCGCCTCGGTCAAGTCGGCGAACGTCAGCCCGTGCTTGATGAGCCGGTCGGGGTCGGCGATGACGTGGTATTGCTTCTCGAAGCCGCCCCACGCGTTCACCTCCGCCACGCCCGGCACCTTGCGCAGTTCGGGTTTGATCACCCAATCGTGCAACTCGCGCAGTTCGGTCAACGACCGCTGCGGATTGGTCGAGCGGACGACGTAGTGAAACACCTCGCCGAGGCCGGTCGAGATCGGCCCGAGCGTCGGGCGCTCGATCCCGGCCGGCAGCTGGACTTCCTGCAGCCGTTCCATGATCAACTGCCGGGCCCGATAGATGTTGGTGTCGTCGGTGAACGTCGCCACCACCTGCGACAACCCGAACTTCGAGATCGAGCGCACATTCTGCAACCCCGGCAGGCCGCTGACGGCCAGTTCGACCGGGATGGTCACCTGTTGCTCGGCCTCGGTGGGGTTCAGACTGGGGACGCCGGTGTTGATCTGCACCTGCACCGGCGTCGTGTCCGGGAAGGCGTCGATCGGCAGCCGGGTCAACGCCCGGCCGCCGATGATGACCAGCGCGATGGAAAGCAGACAGACCAGCAGCCGGTTCTGCAGCGAGAAATCGATAATGCGATTCAGCATTTCAGTTCCGAGGTTTCGAATGGTCACTCATGCGCGCACCCCGCCCCGAGCCGGGAGGCCAGCAACTGCGACTTCACCGCGAAACCCTGCGCGATAACGACCGGCTCGCCGGGCTGGAGCCCGGCTTGGATCTCGATGTGGTTGTCGTGCCGGGCCCCGACCCGGACACAGCGTGCCTCGTAAAGGTCATCGGCGAGTTTCACGAACACCACGGTGGTGTCTCCGATCTGTTGCAAGGCGGCCGGCGGCAGCACCACGGCTTGTTCGGCGCTGCGCACCTGCACCCGCGCGCGGCCGAACATCCGGGCGCGCAGCACGCCGTCCGGGTTGGGGACCTCGGCCCGCGCCCTGGCGAGGCGCGTGGTCTCGTCCACTTCCGCGGCGATCCACGTCAGGCGGCCGGTGAAGGTCTGTCCCGGCAGTGCGTCCACGGTCAACTCGACCGGCTGGCCGACGCGCAGATGAACCACGGCATCTTCCGGGATGCTCAACGTCGCCCAGACTTGCGAGCGGTCGGCGATGGTGAACAGCGTGGCGCCCGCTTCCACCGCCGCGCCGCGGACCGCCTTGCGATGAATGATTTCACCGGCAAACGGCGCGCGGAGTTGCAGGTGTACTTCCGCGTCGGGCTGGGCGCCCATCGCCTCGACATCCACTTCGCTGAACCCGAGTGCGCGGGCTTGCTGGCAGGCGGAGCGGTGCGCGGCTTCGGCTTCCTGCACGTCTTTGGCCGGGGCGATGCCGTCGCCGCGAAGTTTGCGCTCCCGCTCGAGGCGTTGGTGAGACAACACCGCGTTGGCGACCGTCTCGGCGATGGTGGCGGACCAGATTTTGGCGAGCGTCTGCTGCTCCTTCACCGCCGCGCCCAGGTCCGTTTCGACGCTCTGGATGATCCCGCCGACGGGCGCGACGATCTCGGCGAGTTTATTCTCGTCGAAGCCAACCTCGGCGAGGCACGCGACGGCCTCGACGACTGTGCCGGTGGTGCTCGGGGCAGTGGTGATGCCAACGAGTTTCGCTGAGTCGGCCGCCGGCAGGCGGACTTTTAGTCCTTCCCCGGGCTTCAACTTACCGACCGCGTCGGGCCGGCAGATGCCGCATTCGGCTTCCAAGACACCGTGCGCCGCGCACATCTCCGGGTTGGTGGCGGGCGCGCCGTGATCGTGACCGGCGTGGTCGTGGTGGTCGTGTTCGTGTTTGTCGCAACCGGCCGCGAGCAGCGCCAGTGCGAAGAGTGCTGTGAGCAGTTTCATGGTGACTCCGTGGTGTGGCCCGCCAACGCCTCGAGTTCGGCGAGGGCGAGATTCAGTTCGAGCAATTTGTCCCAGTAGGCGAGCCGGGCTTCCGTCAGCGTCCGCTGCGTATCCACCAGGTCGAGAAAACCAAACTTACCGGCGTCGAACCCGGTCCGCACGAGGGCGGCGGCTTTCTCGGCTTTGGGGAGGATGCGGTCGCGGTAGGCCCGGACGTTCTCCTGCGCGGCGCGACACCGGGCGAGTTGCGTGCCGTGCTGGCGTTGAAGCCGTTGGGTGATGGCTTCGGCATCGTACCGGCGGGCTTCCGCCAACGCCCGGGCTTCCCGGCGTTTACCCAGCCCCCAGTCGAACAATGGCAACGGAACCGACACGCGAAATTCCACAAGCGATTCGTCCGTCGCCTCGTCGCGTCCCACCGCCGCGCTGACGGTGAAGTCCGGGAACGGGTCGAGCAGGGCCCGGTTCAATTCCAACCGGGCTCGCTCGGATTGCGCTGCCGCGGCGCGGACGCCGGGATGCTGCGCCAGATCGGCGGCCGGCAATTCAGCGGATTCACGGAGGTTGCCCTGCAACGCCGGTAAGGCAGTTACTCCGAGCAGTGCGGCGAGTTCCTGCCGGGCTTCGGCGAGGGCGGCGGCGACGGTGTTGCGTTCGGTACCGGCCCGTTCCTCTTCCACCTCGGCGCGGAGGAGTTCCTGGTCGCCGGCATCGCCGGCGGCGACGCGGCGGCGTTCGGCGTCGGCAAGCGAGCGGGAGAGCGCGACGAGTTGGTCGCTGACGGCAAGTTTCTGTTCCGTGGCGAGCACCCGGTAGAATGAAGCCTTCACGTCGCGGATCAATTCCCGCTCGCGCTGGGAGTATTCCCAGTCGGCGGCGGTCGCTTCCGCGTCAGCCGCCCGGGCTTCGAAGTGTTTCTTACCGGGAAAGGGAACGGTCTGGGCGATGCCGATCATGTTTTTGGAACGACTGAGGCCGAGGTTGTCGGCCGGGATGTCCTCGGCGCTCAGTTCGAGTTCGGGATTGGGCCACGCCCCGGCTTGCGCGGCGCGACCACTGACCGCGTCGGCTTGCGCGCGCGCGGAGCGCAATTCGGGATTACCGGCCCGCGCGGCGGCAATGGCGGCCGGCAGGTCGAGCGGCTCGGCGGTGGCACTCGCGAGGCCGGTCAACAGCGACAATAGAATGAGTTGGTAACGCACAGTTCATCTCCGATGGACACACGACTTGAGGGTTCAACGACACGGCAGGAGACGAACTAGGCTTTGGGAGGCTGGAAGATGGCGAATTCGGGAGCTGGTGAAGGCCGAAGCTGTGCGCAGTCGTCCCACGTGGCGCGAACCGGGCCGGCGGTCCACGCGAGGATCGGCAGGACACCGGCAAGGTGGCAGAGACAGCCGCCGCACTCGTCCGCGGCGGAGCAATGATCGGCTTCGGCCAGTGGCGCGAAAGCACAGAAAGCGATGCCGCCCGCCATGACAAGCATCATGAGCACGATCAGCCAAGTTGGTTTGCGCTCGAGCACGGCGCAGAATCTGGCAGACTCCGCGACAAAATCAAGCGGCAAGACAACCCTCGCGTTGTCGTTCCGCGAGGGTCTCGGCTTACGAGGAGGCAGGCAGGTTGTTGGCGACGGGTGACGGGGGATTGGCCCATCGCGCGAGGCGTGGAGAGAATCGCCGGGACGTGTGGCGGGGTGGTGACGAGGTCGTGCCGATTGGGAAAAGTTTAACCCCTCCCCGCTTTCACGGGGAGGGGTTCAGCTTCCGACGGGATGAGGTAGGACTTTGGCAACGATGTCATATGAGGTCGCGAACTATTGTTCGCCACATCGTCACGCGCAGCGAGTGGGCTAAGAACAGCCGGTGTGCCAAGGGGTCGATATCGCGAAAATGCTCAGTAATTAAATCCGCCGGTAGGCTTCGTGGTGAAAATTCTTGGGCACGGTGGTCAAAGCACGACAGCGGTAACCACGGGCTTGACCTTTCCCGGCACGAGTCGGACAATGCCCGGGCGCGACGCGCGAGTTATGGCCGCGAAGTACAACATCAAGGTCCAGTACGCTGCATGGATGGCGGTGTGTTCGCTGGCCACCGTGGTGGTGATGACATTGGTGCATTTGCATCAAGAGGCGGAGGTGCGCTTGGAGGGTGTGCGGACGCGCGCGGATTTAACGGCGAAGGCGCTCGCGAAATCGGTCGCGCCGGCGTTGTTGTCGAATGATGTGTCGCGGATTCCCGGCGTGGTGGCGGCGGTGGCGGCCGACGAGGAGATTTACCACACGCGCATCGTGGACAAACACGACAAGGCGGTGTACCGGCCCTGGCAGGAACGGTCGTTGTCGGCACTGGTGGTGGTGCAGGAGCCGGTGATGCAGGACACGAACCAGATTGGCTTCGTGGAGGTGGGCATCAGCCAGGCGTCGCTCAGCGCAGGGTTGATGCAGACGGTCTTGAGCCATTTGCTGATCGGCTTCGTGATGACGGGGCTAGCGGTGGGCGCCGCGTTCTATGCCTCGAAGCCGGTACGCGATTCGTTGGCGGACATGCTCCGGTACGTGAAGCGCGTGGCCGCCGGCGAGACGAACAGCGAGCCGCTGGAAAGTGATCTCGCCGAAGTGGACCAGGTGGGCACACTCTTGAACAACCTCGTCGCCAACGTGCAGGAAGCGCAGGCGAAGCTCAACCGGGCCCAGAGGGAATTGAAGTCCGCGCAGAAGGAGATGGACGAGTACACCTACGTCATCAGCCACGATTTGAAGGAGCCGTTGCGGGGCATCGAGGCGTTCAGCAAGTTCCTGGTGGAGGATTACCGGGACAAGATCGACGAGGACGGCAAGCATCACATCGACGTGATCCGCAACTCGGCGCTGCGGATGCAGCGGTTGATCAATGACCTGTTGAAGTTCTCCCGGCTCGGCCAGCAGAAGAGTCCGCTCGCGCCGGTCGGTCTGAACGCGATGTTGCTGCACGTGAAGCTGAACCTCCAGTACGCGCTCGACCAGAAGAAGGTGGAGTTGCACATCGACAAGCTGCCGACGGCGGTCTGCGATGCGACGGCGATGACGGAGGTGTTTCACAACTTGATTTCCAACGCCATCAAATATAACGATAAGCCGCACCCCGTAGTGGAAGTCGGTTGCCAAGAGCACGCGGACGCGGCGACCGGCAAGGCGGAGTACCGGTTCCACGTGCGCGACAATGGCCCGGGCATCAAGCCGGAGTATTTCGAGAAGATTTTCCAGTTGTTCCAGCGCCTGCACCGCGACGACGAAGGGACCGGAATCGGCCTGACGATCGTGAAGCGCGTCGTCGAGTGGCACGGCGGAAAGATTTGGGTGGAGAGTGAACTCGGCAAGGGGACGACGTTTTATTTCACCCTCCCGAAGCACCCGGAAACGAAGCCGGCAGGCCCCGTGATGGACGTTGCCACGAGCGCCGCCAAGGGAGACCGAAAACTTGCAACGAGCGTTTAACATATTGCTGGTCGAAGACAACCCGGCCGATGTGGAGATCACCATCGAGGCCTTTCGCCGCACGCACAGCGGCAACCGCGTCCACGTCTGTCGCGACGGCGAGGAGGCCGTGGATTACCTGCAACGGCGCAGCCGGTTCGCCAAGCCCGAATCCGCCCCGCGCCCTGATTTGGTTCTGCTGGACCTGAACCTGCCGGGCAAGAGCGGCCTCGAAGTCCTCCAAGTCATCAAGCAGACCCCGGAGTTGAAATCCATTCCCGTCGTCGTGCTGACCACCTCCGATCGCGACGAGGACGTGAACCGCTGTTACCTCCACGGCACAAATAGCTATCTCACCAAGCCGGTCCAGTTCGACGAATGCCTCCGGCTGGTGACAGAGATTCAGGATTACTGGCTGAAAATCTCGAAGCTGCCGCCCCACTAAGCCGCCATGAACCTGCCTGCCGGCATCCCATTGCTGATCGTCGAGGACAATCCGATGTACGCGGAAATCCTCCAGCGACTCCTGCCCACGCTCGGTATCGACCTGCGGTTCTCGGTGAAGTGGGTCGACACTGCCGAGAAGGCCCTCATGGAACTGCAACAACTCCGGTACGACCTGATGTTGCTCGATTACAAACTGCCGGGCGCCGACGGTCTCGAAGTGTTGGCGAAGGTCCGCAGCCTGCCGGGCGACCGGCAGCCCGCCGTGATCATGCTCACCGGCATGGGCAACGAAGCCGTCGCCGTCGAGGCCATGAAAGCCGGCGCGAAAGACTACCTCGCCAAGGATCACCTGGACGTGCCGTCGCTGATGCGCGCCATCACCAGCGCGCTCGAACGCAAACGCCTCGAAGCGCAGGTCGCCCGGTACACCCAGGAATTGCGGGAGAAGAACGAGCAGATGCGCTCTGACCTCCTCATCGCCGGCGAGATTCAACAGGCGTTGCTCCCGCTCCAGTTCCCCACCTTCCCGCGCGGTGTGAAGGAGGAGGACAGCGCGCTCCAATTCGTCCGCCGCTACCTGCCCACCGGCAGCGTCGGCGGGGATTTCTTCGACGTGTTTTCCCTCTCGCCCACGAGCGTCGGCGTGTTCATCTGCGACGTGATGGGCCACGGCGTCCGCGCTGCGCTCGTCACCGCCATCATCCGCGCGCTCGTCGAGGAACATCAGCCGCTCGCGAACGATCCCGGCAAGTTCCTCGCCACCATCAACTGCCGGCTCCTCGCCATCCTCAACCAGACCCGCATGCCGATGTTCGCCTCCGGCTGCTACATCGTCGTCGACCTCGCGACCGGCACGTTCCGCTTCGCCAATGCCGGTCACCCTGCCCCGCTCCACTTGCGCCGCTCGGGAAATCAGATTCTCCAGCTTGGCGGCAAAGAATTCTCCCCCGGCCCGGCACTGGGAGTGTTTGAAGATTCCGTGTACCCCACCTTCACGCGCCCGCTGAACGCCGACGACTTGCTCGTGCTGTACACGGACGGCCTGTTCGAGGTCGAGGGTGCCGACGGCGATTTGTTCGGGCCCGACCGGCTCCACACTGCGTTCCGCGACCGGCTTCAGCAACCGGCCCCGGCCATGTTCGATGATATCCTCGCCGCGATTCGCCGCTTCGCCACGAATGGCGGGTTTGCCGACGACGTTTGCCTCATCGGTCTCGAAATCAAACGCCCGGTACTCTGATGGCCGCCGCCACCCCGATCCCCTTGCTCGTTGTCGATGACAACGAGCAGTTTGCCGCCCTGCTCTTCAGTTTGCTCGAGGCGATGCAGCCGGACATGACCTTCGCAACCCGCTGGGTCGACACCGCCGGCAAGGCCCGCGCCGAACTCGACCAGCAGCACTACGACATCGTCCTGCTCGACAACAAACTACCGGGCGCCGACGGCCTCGACATCCTCCTCGAAATCGGCCAGCTCCCGGCCGACCGGCAACCCGCCGTCATCATGCTCACCGCGACCGGCACCGAGGCGATTGCCGTCCAAGCGATGAAACGCGGCGCGAAAGATTACCTCTCCAAGCTCGACATTGAGTTACCGGCCCTGACCCGCGCCATCACCGGCGCGCTGGAACGCCGCCGGCTCGAACGCGAAGTCCGCGAAAAGAACGAGTTCCTTGCCGCCGATCTCAACCTCGCCCGCGAGATTCAGCAGGCGTTCCTGCCCCAGCATTACCCGGCATTCCCGCGCGACCGCACCCCGGCCACCAGCGCGCTCCAGTTCACCCACCGGTACGAGCCCGCGACAGCGGTGGGCGGTGATTTCTTCGACGTGTTCCCGCTGTCCGACACCGAAGCCGGCATTCTCGTCTGCGACGTGATGGGTCACGGGCTGCGCGCTGCGCTCGTCACCGCGATCCTGCGCGGCCTCGTCGAGGAACTGATGCCGGTCGCCCGCGATCCCGGCCGGTTCCTCACCGAGATCAACCGCGGCCTGCACGGCGTGTTGAAACAAACGCGCCGCCCGCTTTTCACCACCGCCTGCTATCTCGTGGCCGATGTCGGGCGGGCCCAACTCCGCTACGCCAACGCCGGCCACCCCAGCCCGTTGCACGTGAGCCGCGCGACCGGCCGTGTCGCCCCGCTCGCGTTTGCCGAGCAAGATGCCGGGCCCGCGCTCGCCTTGATGCCGGATGCGTTGTACCAGACGTTCGAGACGCCGCTGGATGCCAGTGACCTCGTGGTGGCGTTCACCGACGGCGTGTTTGAAGTCCCCGGCCCCGGCGGCGAGTTGTATGGCGAGGACCGGCTGCAGAATGCCATCCGCCAACGCCACGCGCTCGGCGCCGAGGCGTTGTTCACCGAGTTGCTCGCCGAGGTCCGGCAGTTCGCTGCCAACGGCTCGTTCAGCGACGACATCTGCCTGCTCGGCATCGAGACCCGGGAAATCATCCGCGCGGTTGCGTGAAGCCGGCGGAAGCTCTAGGATGCGGCCATGATCAAATATGCGGCGATGATTCTGTTGGTGGCGCTGGGCGCCGTGGCCGAGGACAAAGTGGAGCTGACCGGCTTGAAGATCGTCGGCGGCGACCAGAAGTTCATCGAGGCGGAAGGCTCGGTGTCGCTGACGAATGGCGTGCTGGAGTTTGTCGCCGTCGAGCCCGGCGGGCGCGATTACGAAAGCCTGTTCACCATCAAGGCCAAACCGTCCGCCTTGCAATTCGCGCTGCTGCTCATTGGTTGCGAACCCGGCAAGGATCCCGAGGCCGGGATGCCCAAGTCGCACCTGCCGGTGTATGACAAAGGTTCCCGAGTCGTCCTCGAAGTGGAGTGGCAGGCCGACGGCAAGTCGCACCGGGTGCCCGTGACCGAGTTGATGCGGCCGCGCAAGGCCGGTGCCGCGCCCGAGAAACTGGAGTGGGTCTTCTGCGGTTCGTACTTCACCAAGGATTTCTCCGGCAAGCCGCTCTTCATGGCCGATGCCGAGCAAGCGCACATCTCGCTGTGGTGGAACCCGGGCATCCCCGTCAACATCGTCGGCGACCACGGCAACCCGTACCAAGGCGATGACCAAGGCTTCGAGGTCAACACCAAGGCCATGCCCCCCGCCGGTACGCCCGTCAAATTGATCTTCCGCAAAGCCGGCAACTGAGCGGCCCGGCAATTCCGGTCTTGAGATGACCGGCGCACGCGGTACACTGCGCGGCGAAAGGATTCTCCGATCATGCGCGCACTCATCTCGTCGCTGCTACTGGCTTTCACGCTCCCGGCCTTCGCCGTGGACAAACCCACCATCGCCGTCATCCCGAAAGGAACGACGCACGTCTTCTGGAAATCCGTCGAGGCCGGCGCCAAGGCCGCCGGGCAGGAACTCGGCGCGAACATCATCTGGAAAGGCCCGCTCAAGGAAAACGACCGCGCCCAGCAAATCCAGATCGTCGAGCAATTCATCAGCGAAGGCGTTGCCGGCATCGTCCTCGCGCCGCTCGACGACACCGCCCTTGCGCGGCCCGTCGCCGCCGCGATGGCCAAGAACATCCCGGTGGTCATCTTCGACTCTGCGTTGAAGGGCGAAGCCGGGAAGGATTTCGTCAGCCTCGTCGCCACCGACAACCGCAAAGGCGGCAGCATGGGCGGCGCGGAACTCGCCCGGGTGATGCAGAACACAGGCAAGATCGCGCTGCTCCGCTACCAAGTCGGCTCCGCCAGCACCGACGCGCGCGAAGCCGGGTTCCTCGCCGCCGTCGGCGAACATCCCGACTTGAAAGTCATCATCGACAACCGTTACGCCGGCGCCACGATGGGCGAAGCCAAGACCGTCGCGCTCAACATGCTCGACAAGCTCCGGGAGGCCGACGGTATTTTCTGCCCGAACGAATCGTCCACGTTCGGCATGTTGCTGGCACTCCGGCAAAGCAACCTGGCCGGTAAGAAGAAATTCGTCGGCTTCGACACTTCGCCGCCGCTCATCGAAGGCTTGCGGAAAGGCGAGCTCGACGCGCTCGTTGCCCAAGACCCCACCCGGATGGGCTACCTCGGCGTGAAAACGCTGCTCGACCATCTGCGCGGCGAGAAAGTTCCCGGCTACGTCGACACCGGCGTCCGCCTCATCACCCGCGAAAACCTCGACACGCCCGAAATCAAGAAACTCCTCGGGGCCCCATGAACATCCGCCTTCTCGCCGCCGCCCTCCTGCTGGCTGCCAACGTCTTCGCCGCCGACCAGAAACTCCGCATCGCCGTCATCCCGATCGGCACGTCCCACGTTTTCTGGAAATCCGTCGAGGCCGGCGCCAAGGCCGCCGGGCAGGAACTTGGCGTGGACATCGCGTGGAAAGGTCCGCTCAACGAGAACGAGCGCGCCCAGCAGATTGCCATCGTCGAGCAATTCACCACGGAAGGCGTCAGCGGCATCGTCTTGTCGCCGATGGACGACACGGCGCTCGTGCGGCCGGTCGCCGCGGCGATGGCCAAGAAGATCCCGGTCGTCATCTTCAACTCCGCGCTCAAGGGCGAAGTCGGGAAGGATTTCATCAGCTACGTCGCCACGGACAACCGGCTTGGCGGTCGACTCGGCGGCGAGCACCTCGCCAAGCTCCTCGGCGAAAAAGCCAACGTCGTCCTGCTGCGTTATCAGGTCGGCACGGCTGGTACGATGGAGCGCGAGGAAGGGTTCCTCGCTGCGATTCACCAGCATCCCGGCCTCGTGATGACGGTGGACAACCGGTACGGCGGCGCCACGATGGCCTCTGCCAAGACCGCCAGCCTCAACCTCATCGACAAACTCCGCGAGGCGCAAGGCGTGTTCTGCCCGAATGAATCGAGCACCTTCGGAATGTTGCTCGCACTCCGCCAAAGCAACCTCGCCGGCAAGATCCGGTTCGTCGGGTTCGACACCTCGCCGCCGTTGATCGAAGCGCTGCAGAAAGGCGAGATCGACGCGCTCGTCGCGCAGGACCCGGTCAAGATGGGCTACCTCGGCGTCAAAACCTGCGTCGCCCACATCCGCGGCGAGCCGGTCGAGCCAAACATCGACACCGGCGTCCGCCTCATCACCCGCGAAAACCTGAACGACCCCGCCGTGAAAAAGCTCCTCGGCCTCTGATGCACCTCGAAATGCGCGGCATCCAGAAGTGCTTTGGCGCGACCATCGCGCTGGGCGGCGTAGATCTGGAGGTCAAGGCCGGGGAGGTGCTCGGGTTGGTGGGCGAAAACGGCGCCGGCAAGAGCACGTTGATGAAAATCCTGTCCGGCGCGCTCACGCCCGATGCCAGCACGATGCAACTCGCCGGCCAACCTTACCGGCCGCGCCACCCGCACGATGCCCGGCAGGCGGGCGTGGCGATGATTTATCAGGAGTTGTCCCTCGCGCCGCACCTGTCCGTCTCCGACAATATCTGGCTTGGTTGCGAGCCGCCGCGTCGCGAACGCCGCCCGCGCGCCGTCGCCGCGCTGGCGCAACTTGGCCATGCCGACATCAGTCCGGACGCGCGAGCCGGTGACTTATCGATTGCCCAGCAACAGATGGTGGAGATCGCGCGGGCAATCGCGATCGGCTGCCGGGTGCTCGTGTTGGATGAACCGACCAGCAGCCTAGCCCGCGCTGACGTGGAGAAACTGTTCGCGCTCATCCGCCGTCTCCGTGACCAAGATCACGCCATCATTTACATTTCGCACTTTCTTGAAGAGGTGAAAGAAATCACCGACCGGGTCACTGTCTTGCGGGATGGCCTGTCGGTCGGCGGCGGCAACACCCGGGACTTCACCCCACCGGACATCATCCGCCTGATGGTGGGCCGGCAGGTGGCGGATTTGTATCCGCGTTCGGCGCGTACGCCAGGCGAGACGGTCCTGGAGATTGCCGGGCTCCAGTTGCGCCGCGGCGAGGTGGTCGGCATTGCCGGCCTGATCGGCGCGGGGCGCACCGAGTTGCTGCGCTCCATCAAAACCGATTGGCACCGCACCGGCTTCGTGAGCGAAGACCGCAAGACCGAGGGACTCGCGTTGAACTTGAGCATCACCGACAACACGACGCTGCCGAGCCTGCCAGTCTGGATTTCCCCGCGCCGCGAAACCGATCGCGCCCGGAGTTGGGTCGAGAAACTGGCCGTGAAATGCCGGTCGCCCCACCAACGCATCGGTGACCTCTCCGGCGGCAACCAGCAGAAAGTCGCTATTGCCCGGTTGTTTGCCGCGGACGTTGATGTCTGGTTGCTCGACGAACCCACGCGCGGCATCGACGTCGGCAGCAAAGCGGAGATCTACCGGCTGATCGACGAACTGGCGTTGGCCGGTAAGGCGGTGTTGATGGTGAGCAGTTACCTGCCGGAGTTGCTCGGCGTCTGCGACCGCATCGCCGTGATGTGCCGCGGCCAACTCGGTCCCGCCCGGCCCGTCCGTGAGCGGAACGAACACGAAATCATGCAGGAGGCGACCGGCGGATGAACCGACTACAGAAATTTGGCCCATTGCTCGGGTTGATCGTCGTCTTCACTCTATTTGCGCTGTTGCGACCAAAACATTTTCCCCGCGCGGACAACCTCGAGATCATGATGCTGCAGACGACGGTCGTCGGCATTGGCGCGTTGGGGATGACGGCGGTGATTGTGAGTGGCGGGATCGATTTGTCGGTCGGGTCGGTGATCGCGCTGGCAACAGTCGTGGTGGCGACCTTGCTGAACAGAGGTTGGAGTCCGCTCTCAGCGGCCGGGGGCGGCGTGGTGGCCGGGATGATTTGTGGGACTATCAGCGGGTTGCTGATCACGCGACTCCGGTTGGCGCCGTTCATCGTGACGCTCGGTTTGTGGGGCGCGCTACGCGGGGCTGCGAAAGGATTGGCGAATGAACAGATGATTGTCGCGCCGGGCACGTGGCTGAATCAACTTCTCACGGCACTACCGGATGATCGCCGGTGGATGCTGGTGCCGCCGGGGGTGTGGTTGCTGGCCGTGTTGGCGGTGCTGATGGCGGCGGTGTTGCGGTACACGCGCTTTGGCCGGCACGTGTTCGCCATCGGTTCCAACGAACAGACCGCCCGGCTGTGCGGCGTACCGGTGGAACGCCAGAAACTCTTTGTGTACATGCTCGGCGCGGGATTGGCCGGGCTGGCCGGTGTGTTGCAATTCTCCTACCTCACCGTCGGCGATCCGACGACGGCGACCGGCATGGAACTCGACATCATCGCGGCGGTCGTGATCGGCGGCGCGAGCTTGGCGGGTGGCGAAGGCACAATCCTCGGCAGCATCGTCGGCGCTTTGATCATGACGGTGGTCAGCAACGGTTGCACGAAGATGGAGTTCCCGAATTGGGTCCAAGAAATCGTCACCGGCGGCATCATCATCACCGCCGTCGCGCTCGACCGCTTCCGTCACCGCCGCGAGACGTAACGCTCCCGTCAGGAGAAGCGCAGAGCGGCGTGGATCATCTGGTCTTCCTGGTGCTCCAGCACAATCGTGCCGGGAAACTGGGCGCGCATCACCCGGTTGTTGTCGACGATGGAGCAATGGCCCTGGTGACAAGTCTGCTGGCCAACCGGGCCAAGCGCGTTTGTGGCGGTGAGGCCGGTGTGCGGGCATTCTTTCTCGCTGAGGATCGCATCCGTGACGAATACCCGGGGTCGGTTTTCCACATAGCGTTTGCGCCCCTCCTCTGTCTGCAGGTCGCTCTCGCGCAGGTAATCCTGAATCTTCCCACCACCGCCGCACGGACAGAACCGGTGCTGCACGCCTTGCTCACGCAGCCGGTCGTGCAAGCCCTCGATGCCGCCGTCGGCGCAGATGATGATCGCGGTGCGGACACCGTTGAACTCGAACACCGTCCGCTCCACCTGTCCACGCGTGAGCCCGGCATTCAACTCGCCCGGCGTGAGGCCCTGCTTGCGTTGCACGGCGCGGCTCCCGTCCGGGCGGGCAACGAGGCAACTGTTGTAAATCGCATCGCCGTCCCGCTCGAAGAACCCGGCAAGGATGTTGATCCGGTGACGCTGCGCGAGCTGCACGACGCGGGAACACGTCGGTCCTGTCACCGGCTCCGCCAGCGCGCGCACGGACTCAACCGTCATGTCGTAGTCGTAACCGTGGAGCACGCACTCCGCGAACAAGATCACCTCCACGCCCACCGCGGCGGCGGAAATGACTTGGCGCTCCAGCCGCCGCAGAATGTCCTCAAGGCCTCCACCCGAATGAATTTGAGCCGCTGCCACATGCAATGTCTTTGTCATCACTTACATTCCTCAAGATAAGAACAGTTAGTTACCGGCGTTACGAGCTGGCCAGTGGGGTTGTTGCGGACGGAGGCAGGCGGTCACGAGGTCGCCGCCCGGCACGAGACGCTGGAGATACGGCGTCGCGCGCTCGATGCGCCGGACGCTCTCGGCGTAAAGCGCCGCGCAGTCGGTGAAGTGCGAACTGTGGCCGCCCAGATTCAAGTCCACCTGCTCGGTGCACATCTGGCGATACGTCTTCAGGTTGCCGGCTTGATCACCGGGGACGCTGTGGTTACCGGTGAAGAAACTGAGTCCATCCGCCAAACCGCGGCTCTGGATCGTGTCGCCGGTCACCGCCAGCCGCAGGCCGTTGAACGTGAGCAGATAGCCGGCATGCACGTAGCAGTGCCCCGGCAGGTGGATCGACCGGATGGCAACGTCGTGCCAGAGAAACGGCTGCTCCTCGGTCAGCACGTCGTCAATCGCCACGTGGTCGACGCCGACGTTGTACCACGGCAACAAGGCCGGGTACGGATAGTCCCACGGCGCCTCGACCACACGCGCCACCAAGTCCCACGCGCCGACGCGGCAGCCCGGGTAGCGTTTCTGCAACTCTGGCGCCATGTCGTAATGATCGCCGTGAAAGTGCGTGATCAACGTCAGGTCGATCGTCTTCAACCCTGCCTCGCGTTCGAACAAATCCAAATCCCGATGAAACGCCGCGATGCGATCCTTCGACTCGTAATCGCATGGCCCCGGGTCGAACATCAACCCGCGCCCCTGTTTGTCGATCAGCACGATGCAATTGCCGAAGTTGTCGATCTGATAAATGCCCTCGTGCAGTTGCCGGTAACGCCCGACCTGCGGATACTCCGGCTGAGGCGCCGGCTTGAACTGGCCGCTCTCCCAGCGCAACGCCTCTTGATACGCCTCGATCGCCGTCGCCAGCGCGCGCGCCTGCGCCGGGCCGTTCTGCAGCACCGGCCCCGTGGCCGGGAACCAGCGCGTGACTGGTCGCTCCGCCAATTGCCGCAACGCAGCCGGCATCGCATCGAGCGCCGTGCCACCGTAGTTGATCTCCAAGTCGTACAGGTTGACGAGCACTCCCGGGTCCTGAATCAAATCGCCGCAGAAAAATGCCAACGGCTTCCCGGCCTGCTCCAACACAAACCCCACCGGGTCGCGTCCGTGTGCCGGCAGCGCCACGACTTCGAAGACCAAATCCTGCCAAGTCAGCCGGTCGCCCACGCGAAACGTCGCCGCCACATTGAGCGGACGCTCCGGCGGAAACACCGTCGTGAGGCCGGCAATGCCGTACGCTTCCCGGCCCAGCGTCTGCATCCATTCCTCGGGATGATCCCAAATCGTGTGAGCCTTCCGCTCGTAAGCCGCCCGGTCCGCCGCCAATTCCCGCAGCGGTTCGTGGACGAGAATCCGCGCCGATGGAAACTGCGCGCCTTCCCGGCAATGCTCCGGCTGCACCTGCGTGTGCAGGATCATCTCCGGCGCCGGCAACGCCCGGTGTTCGAGCCACCGGCTCAACTCCGCCGAGTGACAGTCGATCAACACACTCCGTCCCCGGTACGAGATCAGGTGACTACTATTCACCCCAATCAACGAACAAACCCGCACCTCAGGCGTCAGTTCTATGATGTATCCACTCATGGTTTCGTCATCCTGTCCGGCCCGGTAATACACACCCCAAAACCATCCGGCAAGTTCGCTCGCCAAGAATATCACCGAGTGGCGAGCCTGATCGCCAGCACGTCTACGACAATCCTTCCTCGGTCCTATTCAGTGGGAACCGGCCGAATTCTGGGGGAGTCGCTCACGACGCCGTTTCCGATGTCAACCCCTGCGGTGGTTCGCTCACCAGAAATACTTCCGGGATAACGATCGCGTTATGGCCTCGCGCCCGTGTCTTTATGCGGGTTCATTCGGTCAGCCCACTCGATTATTGCTCATTCCCAGTAACGCTCACAAAATGCTCCAATAAGCCCGACCGTGGGGTTGCGTTCGCGTTGTGTATCTGTTGCGGCGGCGGGAGCGGTTTGTAAGCTGGTGGGACGGTGAGAATCCGGTTGCCCATCCGAGTCGCCCATCCGTCGCATCCCGGGCTGGATTACCTCGACGACGCCTACTTTGCGCTGTTGCGGCGGTGCGGCTATGAGGGCTTGTATTTGCAGGACTCGCCGTTCGACAGCTTCACGGGTAATGCCGGACCGTTCAAGGCGAGCTATCACCTCATCTATCTTCACGACATCGCTTACGGGCCGGACGCACCGCGCTACCGTGACTACATCAACGAAGTCTGCCGGCGGGCACGGCGACATGGGTTGAAGACGCACCTCTGTTGTTGGGAGCCGCGCCTGCCACACGCCGCCTGGGCGACAACACCGGCCGCTTGGCGCGGCCATGGCGGACTGAATGCGGCGGAGGGTTTCGTGACTTCGTTCTGCTGGAGCGACCCAGCCGCGGTCGCCTACTGGAAACAAATGGCGCGCGACGCGTTGGCGGCGTTACCGGACGTCGCGGGCGTTCACATCGGCATGGTGGATAACGAGGCGAGTTTCTGCGATGCGGATTGTCCGCGGTGCCGAGGCAAAACGAAGATAACTCTG
>OMJI01000066.1 GCA_900299315.1 Verrucomicrobiota bacterium
CGGTCAGTCACATGCGCGTGAATGTAGCCCCAAACCTGATCAATCCGCGCCTGATCGCCCTGCCGCAACGCCGGTCGGAATCCGGCCGATGATAAGACGCGCAGTTCCCGGGATCGCGCCAGCAGATCCAGCACCCGGAGCAACGTCATAAAACGCGGCAAGCCTTCTTGCCGGTGAAGCTGGAGTAGCTCCCGGGTAACTTGCCGGCGCGTTCTACCGGTCACCTGCAAACCTTGTTGGGCGCGCGTGAGGAGCCGGTCGATGCCCTGAAGTTCCGGTGCCGTGCTGAGCGCGTCGCGGCGGAATTGGATGACCAAGGCCCGATGCCGGCCGCGGCCCGGTGCCGACGCCCACGTGTGCGGGAGGTTCTGGCCAAGTAGCACCAAGTCGCCCGGCCGGTAGTCGTCGATGTGGTCGCCAACGAACCGTTGCCCCCGGCCCTTGAGGATCAGCGTCAGCTCGCATTCGGCGTGGAAGTGCCACCGGAATGCGAAGGCTTGATCATCGCGCACAAAGGCAAGAAACGCCGAATCCATCGGGGCGGTGATCTTTTCGAGGATGGCTTGCATCGACTTGGCGATTCTATACGCGCTGTCCTTTTTGTATCAATCTTTGACCTCACCAGCGTGGTCAGCCGGAGTCGCAGCCGGTAGAGTCTGGCGCATGGGTCAACGCAGGCGAGAGGAGTTTCCCCGATGATGATGAAATTGAAATTCACCCCACGCAGTGAACTGCTCGACTACGAATGGAAGCGCGGCGGCGAGGCGTGGCGCTGGCCGAAGGTGGACCGCGACGTGATGAAGGCGCTGCTGGAGCGGAGCACCTTGAACGGCTTGTGGCGCAGCGGGCTGCTCTTTTTCTGCCTGGTCGCCAGCGCTGTCGCCACGGTCATGGTCAGCGGGTACAGCCTGTGGCTGGCGATCCCGGTGCTTTACATCTACTACTTTTTCTACGGCTTCCTCGTCGCCCTTGGCCATGAACTGCAGCACCGCACCGTGTTTGCCCGCTCCTTCGATTGGTTCAGCGAACGGCTGTTCTTTGTCGTCCAGACCCTCATGTGGAACAGCCCGACATACGCGCGCGTCTCGCACAACCTCCACCATCGCTACACGATGGTTCGCGGCGTCGACCCTGAGACTGACTGGCCGGAGGTGATCACCTACAAGTGGGTTCGCCGGCTGCTGTTGGACTTGGTGCTGGGAATTTTGATCATCGGCGCGGTCAAACGGCTCTATCTCGACGTCGTCAAACAGATCCAGCGAGTTCGCGGTATCAAGGACCGGATGATGCGCGATCATTGCTCGGACGACGACATCGCCGCCATCCGCGGGGAATCGCTGGTGATTTTGCTGTTCCATCTCGCCGTGGTGGTGGTCGCCATCTTGTTTCGGCGATGGGAGCTGATCGCCTTCATCACCCTCGCGTGGCAGATCGGCAGCAACTTCGAAAGCCTCTGGCATCATACCGAGCACATCACCCGCCTCTACAACGTCACCGATCAACGCCTCGCGACGCGCTCGATTCGCGTCAGTCCGCTGATCCGCCTCATCTATTGGGGACTCGACGACCACATCGATCATCACATGTTCCCGCAAGTCCCCTCCCGGAATCTACCGCGGCTGCACAAAATCCTGAGCAAGAAATTGCCCGAACCGCTGCACATGATCGGTTGCTGGCGGGAAATCATCACGATTGCCAAAGAGAAAGATCTCCGCGCCCAAAATGAGTATGTCCCGTGCGAACTGAAGTCGTCTCCCCAGACAACGATTCGCCCCAAAGATTCCGGCACGCCCGAATGGCAACTGACCTCCTGATTGCAGCGCTGAGTCTTACCGGCGGATGTAATCCTTCGGCGAGCAGCCGAGCAACCGCGTGAAGACGCGGTGGAATTGTGGGTAACTGCCAAAGCCGGCGGCGAGTGCGGCCTCGGTGATCGTGTGGCGTTGGCCGGGGCGATACAACGCGAGAAAACGTTCGAGCCGTTGCCGATTCCGGTAATCCACCAGCGCCACACCGGTCTGTTCGCGAAACAACCGGCTCAACCGGGACGGACTCAGACCGGCATTGCGCGCGACTTCCGTGAGCCGGTGACTGGGATCGTCGCGCAACACTTTTGCGGCGCGTTCGACAGCCGGGTGGACGGTGTCGCCGAACGTGGTGGCGGTGGTTTGTTGATGCGCGGCCCACGCGGTGCACAAGGCGTACGCGAGGCCGGCATTGAAGCGCACCGGGTCAGCGACCGCGCCCTCGACCTCGCCAAACAGCGCGGCCTGCCGCTGCGCGGGTCCTGCGCCGAGTTCCCGGCAGGCGGCGGTCGACGGCTTGATTGGAAGCGCGAGGCGGCGGACGAGCGCCGGCCGGAACACGAGAATCCACATCTCATAATCGGGCGTCTGGTCGAGCAAGAGATGGCTTTGCGTCGGGAACAGCCAGACCGTGCTGTGCCGGCTGAGTTCGTAGCGGCGATCGTCGAGCAGGTACGCGGCGCGACCGCGGAGGACGAGGTTGAATTCAAGCTCGACGTGCCGATGCATCGGGTAGCGCACGCCCGCATTCCGGTAATGCCAAACCGCGCCTTCATGCGCGGCGGGCAGACTGAGTTGGACGCGTTGGCCGGTCATGCGGCAAAAAACGATAGCAAAACGCGGGAAAATGAGAAGCCAAGGCCGGTCGAGTGCGGCAGACTGCCGGCATGATGACTTTGACCGATGCACAACTGAAGCAATACCGGGACGAGGGCTACGTCATTTTGGGACGCGTGATGGACGACGCCACGCTGGAAGCGGTCCGCGCCGAGGAGCGCCGGTTCCGCGGCACGCCCGGCCCGAAGGAACTCACCATCTTCCGCAGCCAACTCTGCAATTACTCGGAGACGGTCCGGCAATTCTGTTTGACCGGCGCGCACGTGCCGCTGACCCGGCAACTCATCGGGCCAAACGTGATTCTCTGGTTTAACCAATTCGTCACGAAACTGCCCGACGCCAACTCCGGCAAGAGCGAGTTTCCGTGGCATCAGGACAACGGCTACGTGGCCATCGAGCCGGCGACCAATGTCACGATCTGGTTCGCGCTCGACGACGTCGATGAACGCAACGGCTGCGTCTGGGTGCAGCCCGGCAGTCACCGCCATGGCTTGCTCGATCACAAAACCAGGAGCGCCGACAGTTGGCATCTCACGGTGCCGGTCGAAGGCGATGGCATCCCGGCGCGGCTCAAAGCCGGTGAAGCCGTCGCGTTTACCGGCCTGACGCTGCACCGCTCGAAGCTCAACCACACCGACCGGCCGCGCCGCGCGTTCTTCATCGAATACGCCGATGCAGCCGCGAAATATTTCCGAGCCGGTGAGACGCCGCGCCCGGTCATTGACTCGCCGCAAGCGTGGCTCGCAACCGGACAAATTCCGTGGTCGCCCGATGAACACAAAGTCTACTGACCTCGACCGGGTGCGCCGGTTCTGGAACGGCGAAGGCCGGTGTTTTGCGAACCTGACCACCGGCAAGTGCCGCCCCCGGCAGGACACGTCGAACGAAGCGCGCGTCGGTTTATGCCGGGAAGCCCTCGCGGCACAGGCGCAGTTACCGGGTCCGTCGCTGCCGGCTGTCTTCCCGGATTACGGCACGGTCAGCATGCCCCGGTATTGGGGCGGCGCGGTGCGCGTGGCGGAGGACAGCGGGTTGACGTTCATCGAGCCGGCCGCGCAGACGATCGAGGAAGCGTTGGCTTTGAAACCGTTGCCGGCCGACGATCCCGGCATGGATGCGGCAAAGGCGTTGTGGCTGTACCAGCAAGTCGGCTGCGAGTGGTTGCGCACGCCAGACATGCAAGGCACGCTGAGCACGGCCGGCTTGGTCATGAATCAGGAAGAGTTGTTCATGGCGATGGTCAGCCAGCCGGAACTCGTCCACGCATTTCTCGCGCGGGTATGCGGACATTTGATCGAGGTGTGGCGGTATCTGCGCCGGGAAGCCAACGTCATCGGCTCGATCTGGCCGTACACGTTCGTGCCGGCGGATTGCGGCGTGGTGTTGACCGAGGACATGATGCCGTTGCTGTCGGCGGAGTTGTACCGGGAGTTTGGGATACCGCAGTTGCGACGGATTCAGGCGGCGCTCGGCGGATTGCACATCCACTGTTGCGGCCGGTACGGTCATCACGTCGCCAACCTGAAAGCCTCCGGCCTGCGGATCAGGTCGCTGGAGTTTCACTACCCGTACACGACGCCCGAGGACCTCGAACCGCTCGCCGACACGACGGTCTTCATCCCCTACATCGCATTGGACAAACAGACGCGGTTCAAGAGCGTTCTGGAGTATTACCGGTATCTACTGGTGGAAACGCCGGCCAAGTACCGATACTGGATCACTGGCCTCGATGAATCGCCGGACGCCATCGCGCTTCTGCGCGAGATCGTTGGTTAGCGCATCCCCGGCTTTACGCCGCGCAAAATTCTTCGAGCTTGGCGATGAGATAGTCGGCGCGGAAAGGCTTGTTGATGAGGAGGTCCACGCCGTCGCGGTAGCCGGGCGGGAGTTCGTCGGCGCGCACGCCGGTAAGGGCGATGATTTTCACGTGGGGATTGATCTTGCGGAGCAACTGGAGCGTCTTTTCGCCATCGAGCTCCGGCATCTGGTAATCGAGCAGGATCGCGCGTACATCGCGCGGGATGTAGTCGAGCACTTCCAAGCCTTTCACTCCCCGGTCGCTCTTCAAGACGTTGAAGCCGGCATCGTGCAGCAGCATCTGGATCGAATCGAGTAGCGCCGTGTCATCGTCCACGATCATCACCGTGCGGCGGTCGGGTTCGAGCGTGAAGGGCCGGGCGGCATCCACGGTGGGGACCGGGCCGAACACAAACTCGTTGATGGATTGGAGCAGGGTCATGCGATGGTCTCCTTGGGGGTGGCGGCGGGGAAAATGTACGAGCGGATCTGGCTGACCAGTTGCGCGCCTTGGAACGGTTTGAACATCAACAGATCGACTCCCTCGCGAAACGCCGTCGGCAGAAATTTCACATCCATGCCGGTCAGGGCAATGACTTTGATCGCGGGCGAAAATTTCCGGATGAACTTGAGCGTCGCCAAGCCGTCGAGCTGCGGAAGGTCGTAGTCGAGCAGCACCACCTTCACATCGCTGCCGGCGTAGCGGATCATGTTCAGGCCCTTCGTGCCGTTGCTCGACTTCAACACGCGGAACCCGGCATCGCGCAGCGCCGTCGCGGCGGCTTCAAGGAATGCCGTGTCGTCGTCGATCACGAGCACCTTGGAATGCTCGAGAAACTCCTCCTGGCGCGCGACCTCCTCCGCCTCCGCTTCTTGGTCCACAAACAAATCGTTCAGTTTTTGAAAAAAGCCCATGATGTCCGGTCACCTCGTGAGCAGTTCCTCTTCCACGGCGAGGCGGGAGACCGAACGCGGCACTAACAGGGACAACTTCTCCCCGCTAATCCACGTGACCGGGGTAACATGGAACTGGGCCGCGACCCGCAGCCCGGACCGCGGGAAGGCACGATAATGGCACTCCCCCGGCCGCTTTTGTTCATTCCTGTTCTCTCGCGTTGTCGCCATGCGTGAAAAACCTCTCACGCTTAACTTTAGCGAAAGACGTGCCAAGCCCCGGTGGGGACAGATCGGTCAGCTTTCCATCAACCGCCCGATGGCGCTCCACCACGCATCGCGCAACGTGGCGACTGGCCACGCGAGCTTGCCGATGCGGAGTTTGTCGCCGCCGGTAGTGCCGAGCTTGGTCACCGGCAGGCCCGAGGCGAGAATCTTTTCGGCGTTGGCCGGGGAGGCGGAGAGAACGATCCGCGATTGCGATTCGCCGAACAAAGCGGCCGCGGAAACCGGCAGGTCGATGGTCGCGCCGATCTGAACTTCGGAATTCGACATGCAACACTCGGCCAGCGCCACGGCGATGCCGCCCTCGCTGCAATCGTGCGCGCTCTTCACCCGGCCTTGCCGGATGAAATGCAGAATGCCGTCGTGGATGCGCTTGGCGTACGCCATGTCCATTTTGGGCGGCGCGCCTTTCTTGAGCTTGTGGATGCGCTTGAGATATTCGCTGCCGCCGAGCTCCCCGCCGAGTTCGCCGAGCAACAGCACGACATCACCGGCGCCCTTAAACCACTGCGTGGTGATGTGCTTCGGATCATCAATCAACCCGAGCATCCCGATCGTCGGCGTCGGGTCAATCGCTGCGACGGGGGATTCGTTGTAGAGACTGACGTTGCCGCCTGTGACCGGCGTGTTGAAGTACCGGCACGCTTCGCTCACGCCCTCGACGCTGCGGCGGAACTGCCAGAAATTCTCTGGCTTGTGCGGGTTGCCGAAGTTCAGGTTGTCCGTCACCGCCAACGGCTGCGCGCCGCTGCACACCAAGTTCCGGTACGCCTCCGCCACCGCCGTCTTGCCGCCTTCGTAGGGGTCGAGATAGCAATACGTGCCGTTGCAATCCGTGGTGAACGCGATGTACTTCGAGCCGGTACCTCTGAAGCCAAGGTCAGGCCGGTCGAGGTTGACTCGGATGACTGCCGCGTCGCTGCCGGGCGCGACCACCGTGCCGTCTTGCACCATGTGATCGTACTGCCGGTAGACCCAGTTCTTGGAAGCGATGGTCGGCGACTTGAGTAACTCGATGAGCGTCTGCTGATAATCTTTCGGCTCCGGTAAGGTGCGCGGGTCGAATTTCTGGTTCTCGATTTCCCAAGCCGGTTGCTTCGCTTCGCGGTGATAAATCGGCGCATCGTCGGCGAGTTTCTTCGCCGGTATCTCCGCGACCGTCTTGGCGCCCACCTTCACCCGCATCTGCCCGTCGCCGGTGACCTTGCCAATCGTCACGCCGTGCAAATCCCACTTCTCGAAGATCGCCTCGACTTCCTTCTCGCGCCCTTTGTTCGCGATGAGCAACATCCGCTCCTGCGATTCGCTCAGCATGATTTCGTACGGCGTCATCCCGGCTTCGCGTTGCGGGACGAGGTTCAAATCAATCTCGTTGCCGGTACCCGCCCGGCTCGCCGTTTCGCAAGTCGAGCAAGTGAGCCCGGCCGCGCCCATGTCTTGGATGCCGACAACCAGCCCGTCTTTTCGCATCACTTCGAGGCAGGCTTCGAGCAAAAGTTTTTCCATGAACGGATCGCCCACTTGCACCGCCGGGCGGTCTTGTTGCGATTCCTCGGTGAGTTCCCGGCTGGCAAACGCCGCCCCGGCCAAGCCATCGCGCCCGGTTGCGCTGCCTACGTAGATCACCGGGTTGCCGACGCCTTCCGCCTTGCCGCGCTTGATCTGGTCGTGCCGAATGATGCCGAGCGAGAGCGCGTTGACGAGCGGGTTGCCGTTGTAGGATTCGTCGAAATACACTTCGCCGCCGACGGTCGGGATGCCGATGCAATTCCCGTAATGCGCGATCCCGGCCACGACACCGGCGAACAACCGCCGATTCGTCGCGGCCTGCGCTGACTTGCCTTCGATCGGGCCAAACCGGAGCGAGTTCATGTTCAACACCGGCCGCGCGCCCATCGTGAAAATGTCGCGGATGATGCCGCCCACGCCGGTCGCCGCGCCTTGGAACGGCTCGACGGCGCTCGGGTGGTTGTGGGATTCGATTTTGAAAGCGATGGCCCAGCCGTCGCCGACATCGACGATACCGGCATTCTCCTCACCGGCTTTCACGAGGATGAAATCCGCGTCGCGCGGGAACTTCTTCAACTCGGGCCGGGAGTTCTTGTAGCTGCAATGCTCCGACCACATGACGGAAAAGATGCCGAGCTCCGTGATGTTCGGCTCGCGACCGAGAATGGATTGGATGCGCTCGTACTCCTCCGGCGTGACCCCGTGTTTCGCAATAATCTCCGGCGTGATGGCGATATCTGTCTTCATGAAATTGAGGCGTTTTCTATACCACGACACCCCTGCCCGGCGAAGCGAAGAATCACCGCCCCGGTTGTGCTACTTGCGGTTCAACACCTTGGCGACTTCCTTCACCGGCAGGCAGTTGATGATGTCTTTCCGCTCCAGCCAGCCTTTGCGGGCGATGCCGATGCCGACGGCGAGGTATTGGAGGTCGGGGATGTTGTGGGCGTCGGGGTTGATGGCGCATTTGACGCCGAGTTCCTTCGCGCGTTTCCACAAGCGCCAATCCATGTCGAGCCGGTAAGGGTGGGCATTGATCTCGATGATCTTCTTGTGCTTGGCGGCCGTCTCGATGACCGCGTTCATGTCCACCGCGTACGGCTCGCGCTCTAGCAACAAGCGGCCCGTTGGGTGCCCGAGCATCGTAACGGCCGGGTGCTCCAACGCTTTGCAGATGCGCTGGGTCATCTTGTCGGTGTCCTTGGTGAACCCCTGATGCACGCTGGCGACGACGTAATCGAACAACTCCAGCGTCTTGTCGTCAAAATCGAGCCGCCCTTCAGCAAGAATGTCGCACTCTGTCCCAAAGAAGATCCGGAATCCTTCCCCCGCGAATTTCTCGTTTAGGCGCTTCACCTCGTCGGCTTGCTGCCGGACGCGTTTCTCATCGAGGCCATGCGCCTGAAACTCGCTCTTGCTGTGGTCGGCGATACCGAAGTATTCCAAACCCAAATCCAGCGCCGCGTGCGCCATCGCCTCGATGGATTCGAGCCCGTCGCTCCACGTGCTGTGGTTGTGGAACGTGCCCCGGAGATTCTCCAACTCGACCAACTTGGGCAGCGTACCGGCCTCGGCTGCGGCGATCTCGCCCATGTCCTCGCGCAGTTCCGGTGGGACGTAATCCAGTTCCAGCGCCCGGTAAATCTCCTCCTCGGTCTTGCACTTGATCGTGCTGCCGAGTTCTTTTGCGCTCTTTTCCTTCTCCTTGGCCGGGGAGAACCCGTACTCATTCAACGAAAGATTCTTCAATCGCAACGCCCGCGCACGCATCGCGATGTTGTGCTCCTTGCTGCCGGTAAAGTAATTCAGCGCGAATGCAAACTGGTCATCCGCCACCACCCGCAAATCCGCCTGCACGCCGCCCTTCAACACCACGCTCGCCTTCGTCTCGCCCTTGGCGCTGACGTTGATGATGCCGGGCATCGTCACGAAATCCTCGATGATCCCGGGCGCGTCCTTGGCCTTGGCGCTGACGAGAAAATCAATGTCGCCAATCGTCTCCCGGCATCGCCGGATGCTCCCGGCCAGACTGCACCGAATCACCCCGGGATGGTCGCGCAACGCCTCCAGAATCGGGTCCGCCACCGCCCGCGCCTTGTGATAGTGATGCCGGGAACTGAACTGCCGGGCCAGCGTGATGCCTTCCAAAATCTTCTGCTGCGATTTCTCGCCGAACCCATCCAGCGCCGCGACCTTGCCGGCCTTGCAAGCGGCTTCGAGCTTCTCAATCGAATCCACCTTCAGCTTCTCATACACCGCTTTCGCGCGCTTCGGACCGAAGCCGGGAATCCGCAACATCTCCAGCAACCCGGGCGGCAGCGACGCGCGCAGTTCCTCGTGAAACTTCAGCTTCCCGGTGGTGTGCAACTCCACGATCTTCGCGGCGAGATCCTTGCCGATGCCCTTGATCTCCGTCAGCCGGTTCTCCGCCACGAGCTTGCCGATGTCCTCCTGCAACCCGTCCACCGTCCGCGCCGCGTTCAAGTACGCCCGGACCCGAAACGGATTCTCCCCCTTCAAATCGAGCAACGTCCCGATCTCCTCCAACACCCCGGCAATCTCCGCCTTCGTCATGGTTCGAATCTAACACCCTCGCTACATCGGCGAAAGCGTGAACACCGCCGTGTCCCACTGTTCGAGCGACGCGTGCAACTGCGCGCCGTCCTGCCGCCACGCGCAACCGGCGAGAACCTCCGCCTCGACTCGAATGCCCGGTGGCAATGACAGCGTGTATTCACCTGCCGCGTCCACATGCACGCCGAGGAATGCCGGGCTGCGCCAGATGCGTTCGCCGCGCGTGCCGTAGCGATGGCAACCGGCCTGCGCCGCGAATTCGCCGAGTGCCGACCACTCGACCGGGGCGCGACTGGCCTGTTCTACACCGATCGAGACACAGTCCGGCAATGCGAGAATCTGGACACCAGACTCCCGGCACCGGCGCGCCAGTGTCATCACCGGCTCGGTGGCGGCGACGGAATTGCAGAGCAGCACGAGCCGGTAAGGTGCGAGATCCATCGTCGCCGCGTCCTCGACCAGCACGACGTGGTAAGGCACACCGCACCGGGCCCAGTGGGCCGATTGCTGGTAGATGTTCTGCATGTGCAGGTCGCTCGACAGCGTCAGGTGGGCGATGGCGGTTTCATCCACCACGACGAGCAATTCCCCGAGCGCCGAGGCGCGCCGGTCGGCGTACTGGTCGAAGATCCGTTGTTCGAGCTGCAGCTCGGCGATCACGCGCGGGTCGTCGTAATTGCGGCCAAGCAAATCCGTGAGATAGAACTGGTCGTCACCGCACAGGCGGCGGGCAAAACTGCGGCGCAGTTGCTTGAGAAAATTCTCCGGCTCCGGGTAGTAGCCGGTATCAATCGTCTTCTGGTCGTAGCCCTTCCACGAACGGTTGTCGTCCTGGAAGTACGACACCTTGCCGGCGCGGGTCACGCTGGTCTCGGGGTAATGCGGCTGCATGTCACCGGTCCCGAGCCGGCGGTTCAGGTAGGTCGGTGGACTTGTAATCATGTCGATGGCCGGTGATTGCAGCAGCCGGTGCAATGCGAGGTGCCCGCCCTGAAATCCGCCGCAACCGTACCGGCCGAGGAACTTCAACCCGCCTTCCCGGCAACTGATCGTGTAGCCGTAGAACGTCGCGGTGAGTTTCCGGCCTTGCGTGCGACGCTTCACTGTCTCGCAGAACCCGGTGATCCGATCCACGACGAGGTCCGAGAGGCACAACTGGAAATCAATCGCCGCGCGCGACTCGACCGGGTTGCGGATGCGACCGGCGCCGCGTTCGCGCAAGTCGCGCGAGGGAATCACCGTCCCGTCATAGGGCGGATGACCGGCATAACGCCGCGCCACCCAGTCGCGCCAGTACCGGACCATGGGCGCCGAGTAATCCACGAAATCGAAGCTACCGAGAACTCCCCATTCGTGCGTGATGCCGCCGCAGATGAGGTAGCCGACGATCCGGTCGCCGTACCGGCTCTCGGCGTAATCGAGATACCGTTCGAGGCACATCGTCATGTCGGCGACCCATTTTTCCGACGCGAGCGAGACGGTCTGGTCGCGGCAGGCGGCGGATTCGCCGGTGAACTTCGCCCGCGTCCGGCCATCGGCGAAGCGGAGCAATTCGTCCGGATGCCGGTCATCCCACCACGTCGGGAGAAACATGTTGATGTTCGGGAGCACCCAGACGCCCGGCGTCAGGATTTCCATGAACCGGTCGAGATGGGAAAAATCAAACGTGCCGTCCGCGCGCCACACATCGCCCCAGAGCCGCTTGTAGAAATCGCCGGCGCAGTTGGAGTGGATTTGGAACAGCCCCGCCCCGGCTTCCGCTTGCTGGCGATAATCGCGTTCGAGGTCGCCCCAGTCATACTGGTCGAAGCCCGGGTACCGTTCGATCGCCCGCAGATAACTCCAGCCGGTAAACGGCTGCCCGTTGATGTAAATCGTGGGAACGCCGTGCCGCCTCTGGACAGTCGCGATGGGAGTCATGGAGATGTTATACCTCGCCGCCGCGACCGGCTACTTTTTGACCTGCAAGGTCGAGGTCACGCGGCGCACGCCGGACACCTCCAACGCCACCAACATCGCCCGGCCGATCTGGTCGTGCGTCGAGACCGTACCGGACAAGGTCACCAAGCCGTCCGTCGTGCTCACGTCAATTTTCCAAGCCGACAATTCCCGGTCGGCCAGCAGCTTGGCCTTGATGGTGGCGGTGATGCGCGTGTCGCTCGTCGCGTCGCCGATGGTCACCCCGGCCGCGCGCGCTTTCTCGCGGACGACTTTACCGGTGCGCGCGAGATCATCTTTGATGTCCTTGCCGCGCAGCCCAAACGCATCCAGCTTCGCCTCCACCGAATCAATCGCCTGGTGCAAGGCCGTGCCGACGGAGGTTTGCGCGTGCTGGACGTGGGTATTCCTCCGGCCATACACCCAGTACCACCCCGTCGCCGCCATCAGGACAATCCCCGCCACCAGCCCGATGAAGAAATCTTTCATGCCCGGCATGGTAGCATGCGGCAATCGGTTTGTGGAGTGCGTAACTTAACCGACATTTGTAGCCGCGCTTGTTAAGCGCGGTCGCTGGGTTTATCAAATTGCCGCGCTTTCCAAGCGCGGCTACAGTCAGCACGTGGAATCCCACAAGCACTTGCGGCGACTTGACGAGATTTGGGTTGAGGCGCCGATTTACTTCATCACCACCTGCACATCCAACCGCACAAAACTTCTGGCCACCGCCGAGGTTGCCGCGATCCTCGTGGACGAGTGGCGCACGGCGGATCCAAGGCACGGCTGGGTCGTAGGCCGGTACGTCATCATGCCGGATCACGTGCATTTCTTCTGCACGCCGCGACCGGATGCGAAAACGCTATCTGAGTTTGTTCGCTTGTGGAAACAGTGGACGACAAAACGGATTCGTTCTTCTGTAGCCGCGCTTGTTAAGCGCGGCAGTGTTCTATCGGGTACAGAACCGCGCTTAACAAGCGCGGCTACAGATGCGATTTGGCAGCGGGAATTCTTCGATCACGTGCTGCGGTCGAATGAGAGCTACGAGGAGAAATGGAGCTATGTCCGCCAGAATCCGGTACGGGCGGGGTTGGTGGCGCGCGCGGATGAGTGGCTTTTTCAGGGCGAGATTCAGGCGCTGGAGTTTCTTTCGGACCGGTAGTTGTGGCCGCGCTTGCCAAGCGCGGCTACAGAAGAGGGCAAACAGAACCGCCTCAATAATCTGGATACTCGCAGCGGATCAATTGGTCGCGGA
>OMJI01000067.1 GCA_900299315.1 Verrucomicrobiota bacterium
GCAGCTAACTTGTCTTGTTACATCTCGTTTCAATCCGCAGCCCCGAAGGGCTAATACTATTGGTACGTTAGGGAAAATTTTCCCAAAGTCAACCCCCCCCAAAAAAGGCATTTCCGCGGCTTTGGAATGATCGGGACAGCGCGACGAGGGCTTGCTGTTCAGTGGCGGTGAGTTTGGCTGGATGCGCCGGCTTGTCGAGGATCTTCCCCAGTTCAAGGACAGCAATGGCGGCTTGGGAGTCTGGCATGCTCGCATCTGGCATGGACGGCGGGGTGTGGCCAAGGGGGAAATGCGGGGGGGGGGGTCCTCGCCGCCTGCCTCCTCCAATACAGTGGATTACCTATAACACAGTTCAGGATGCACGGACTTGGGAAAAAGCCTTACGGAAGGTGGAAGCCGCACTGGTGGTATGCGGACGCAACCCTCAACACGTTGTCGGTAATCACTTGAACGCCTGTCCGTGGTGTCAGCGGACGAATTTTTTGGGCGGGTTGGATCCGTTCCCGCGCCCTGGCAGTCCGTCAACGCAACAGCGAAAACCAACCGCCGCCAAAGCAATTTCAAGCGCGGCGCGACCGCGATTTCGTCCTCGGCAGGTCAGGCAGTTAGGGCCGCCGCAATATCAAACGGTGCAATTCGCTCAACTTCCGCCGGGCAACCTATGCGTTCCGCACTTTGGATTAATCCTCTGGCTTATCATCGTTGGTTTGTTGCTGATCCTTGCCAAGACTTGCAGCCACACCGGGATTGACGCTGCGAGCGTGCGCGGTCCGTCCGTGCTCATCGTCACCTTGATGGGTTACCCAAACGTCGGAGAAGCCGGCAGCTTCACAAGCGGTGCATATCGGAAAGGAGAAATCAGATGAAGGTGGTTGTCGACATCATCACCATTGTGATCGCCTGTTGTGTAGCCTATATGGTTTATGTCTTTGCTGTGCCCGGTTTGAGATATTTCGGCATGGGCAAGAAAATCCAGACGACTGCCTTTATCATGGCGATGTTGGCATTGTTGGCGATTCTTGATCTGGGCAAGGGCGCGGTTGCGTTGCTGCTCATCCCATACGCGGCATTAGGCATCACTTTCTTGGCGTTATTCCTGATTGGATTATCTACTGCCAACGCAAAATGGTCATTCCACCAGCCGAATCGGCGCTGGCAACAGGCGGCCCGCAAGATTGTGGTCTGCTCTTCCCAATCGATACGCCGCGCATGGGAGTCGATTCTGGAGCGGTTGCCTCGCTAAACAGACCGACCCGACTCGGGCACCCATCCCCGCTCAGCTGAGCGCACCACGCGGCCCCGTCCACAGCTGAATAGACGCACACTACAGGCCATGGTCAACTCGTCCGGCGAGAGCGTTTCGGTTCTTTGCTCCAGTCCACGCCCATTTCACCGTAGATGAACTGTGCAAACGGCACGATGTTCTGTTCTGCCGCCGCCGCTTCCAACGCATCCAGATACCGGTCGCGCTGTGCGGTGCGGATGATCGTCCAGGGATACTGGCCCGACGCAAGCATCACGTTCATCAAGAACCGCGCCATTCGTCCGTTGCCGTCGAAATACGGGTGAATGAATCCAAACAGTAGATGTCCGAGCACAGCCCGGACAATGGCTTCCGGTTCATCCTGCAACCGCTCAAATAGCGCGGTCATCGCATCTGTGACTGCGTTCGATGGTGGCGGTACATGGCGCGAAGCGCGGATGAAAACGCGCCCATTTCGGTGACCGGCCAAGCGATATGTCTCCAGCAGTCCGGCTTGTACCGAAGGACTGAACAACGCCCGGTACCAGTCCTGATAACCCGTCTTGACCACCGCAGCCGGCGACTGTCCTTCCAAAACGCTCCGCACACTGTTCTTCACCAGCCGAAACGCTTCCAAGTACCCCTTCGCAGCCATGGCCGCCACCTGCTCTTGATCCGCTCGATTCGCGTCGGGATTCCACTGTCCGAGTCTGATCCGCTCGATCAACTCGGGCGTCACCTGATAGCCTTCAATCGAAAGCGAGTTGTACGCGTCGTATTCGTAAACATCCTCGACGTGCTGAAGGTAGGCTTCGACGCCCGGAAAACTCGGCCGCTTGAAATCCTTGAACACGTCGAGGACCGGCTCCCGCAGGGTGCGGAACATCGCTTCGATGCGGCCCGCGTAGGGTGAGATCAATCGGGTCGATCGAGCGAACACAGGTGCCATCTGCGCAAAGGGATTCTCAGGGCGACAGGCAATCCCGGCCGCCTCGGCGGTCTTGACGATCTGCCGCGCCCGCTCTTCGTCGCCGAGAAACTGATACGCACCGGCAAAGCGGCCGGCCAATCCTGGCGACTCGGACTCCAAGATCACCCGCACCAAATCGTCCACGGACTTCACCGCACGTAACGCGATCTCTGCGTCCGTCCCTCGCGTTTGGAAAAACGTAATCGGTATTCGGCACAGCGCCACCGGCAACGGCATCACGCGCAGTTCATCGACCACCTCGACCGTGCGCGGAACATTCTTGGCGTCTTGGTAAACCAGCAGTGATGTCTCGTGCGGCAAAGCGAGCTTCGATGTGCCGCCACGGGCGGTGATCGCCGTCACTTGGCGCGGCACAAGATTCGCCCCGATATGAACCTCCAGCGATGGCAGCGCCGATAGGCAGTAGTCATTCCCGAATCGCTCCTGCAAATAGACTCCCAAGAAATCCCAGAACGCCGCATACCACACCGTGCTTTCACCGGTCCGTTGCGTCGGGCGACTCAACAAATACCAGCCCTTGCAGATATCGTGGAGATAGCCACGCTCGCGAAGAAGTTCCTGATCACGACGCTGTAACAAGGCAGACCGCACCACTCCCTTGCGAGCGACCGCGTTGGCCCGCTCCAAGGCGTCTGCTAACCTTGCTTGATTCGTGTCTGGCATGATTTGGCCCCAGCAATATCATCCTGCTTACACCAACTATGTTTTCCTGTCGAGATTCAACTATGTTTTCTGTCGAGAGTATCCTTGGCCGTGAGTTCTCTAAAACTGCGAACGCCTCACAAACTCTCGGACCATAGCCACTTACGTTGCGAAGATCCCTTTGCGCTGACTATGTAGAAATGCGTGGTGACCCAGTTGGTGCCGGTCTAGCAGCCTGTCGGACTTGAGGGAAATTTTTTATCGACCGTCAATGAGGCTGGTGATGGGCGGTTGAATTTTCGGTGGGGATGGCACCGATCCCTGCGCCAACACCGCCGGTGACTCCGGCACTCAGTTCGCTGCCAGCCGCAGGCGGTGTAACCAGTTGCACGTTGTACGCCAGACAGACCAGCGTCCATTCCAATTCCGCTCCCGCCAGCCCGCGCAACGAGAACCGCCGAAACCCCAGCGCCTCTTTGATGATCCCAAAGACCGGCTCCACCGTTTGCTGCCGCAGCCGATACAACGCCCGCCCCGCGCTCGTCGCCAGCCGATATCGCATCCGTTCTGCCACACTCGCTTCCGCCGGCGGCGGCACCGGCTCCGGTCGCGCTTCCAAGTCGGCCACGCGCCGCTGATGATTCGTTTTCTCCACCGCCGCGCCGACTGAGACCCGGCGGGCCGCGACGGATGCGACGCGACGGGCGTTTGGTTACCTGCGCGTGCGCTGCGACTGTGGTCTCGAGATCTCCATCCCGCCCGGCGACGAGCGGGACGCGATCAACTGCATCCGCTGCGGCCGCACACTGCCCATCCCGGCGGCCGGCACACCACCCCTGCTCAACGATCGCGCGCCGGCCTCGGGTCCGTCAGCAACCATGCTCGAATACACGCAGACCACCGACGGCTGGGAGTCGTTCCGCTGCCAGTGCGGGCGCACGCTCCAACTGAGCCCGGCCTTCGCCGCCCCGCACATTCACTGCCAGGCCTGCGGCGCCACGATCCAGGTGCACTGAGCCACAACGATGCAGTTGTGACGACGCCGCCCCCTCACCCGCCTGCGCGGCCGACCCAGGCTACGCCGACTCAGGCGTAGGCGCTGGCCGGCAGGTCCGTAACGGGGATCTGGCCGTGCCAGCGCGACCTGACCGGCAGGGGTTGCCGGGGCAACGTGCCGTGACCGACGACGAGATCAGCCACAATCCGGGTCACCAGCGAATCCCAATCGAACACCGCCACGTCGACGCGCAACCCCTGCTGGAGTGATCGAGCCAGGTCCACCGAGTTCTCGAAGTAGACGCGGTGGTCGCGCAGCAGCGCCACCATGGCCTGGGGCACGACCTGACAGGCCAGCGCGCTCAATAGCGCATCGTCAAACACCGTCACGGTGCGCGCGTCGCCGCGGCAGCTCGCGAAGAACGGTTCCCATGACTGATGCGGCGTTGGGGCAAACCGGCAGGCGATCCCGTGTTGGGTCAGCAGCCGGGTGAGTTCGGTTTCAGTTGCCGCCGTCTCGTCCGCGCGCGCGATCACGGCCTGCTTGATCCCCTCCGCATGCCAACAAGCCACCGCTTGTCGCCGGGCGGCGCCGTGGTCGAGCCGATATTGGGGATATGGCCACTCGTGGGTGGAATCGGTGACGCAGACCACGCGGATGCCGTGGTCGTGGGCGGTTGCCAGTGTCTCGCGGACAACCGGGTGCGGGAAAAACCATAACAGATAATCGAGCGGCTGCCGCAGCAGCCGGTCCGTCAACAACGGGCGGCCGACCTCGGCGTCGCGGGTGAAAATCAGTTCCGCCCCGAAGTGCTGGCACCGCAGTTCATCCGCGAGCCGCATGAAGAACATCCGCCAGTCGAGCATCTGCGTAAACCCGGTCAGCCACAC
>OMJI01000068.1 GCA_900299315.1 Verrucomicrobiota bacterium
CAGTCAGGTACGCCGTAACGACAAACGCATCCTGCTCTCCGTACTTAACCACAACGCAAAGCCATTTTCCACCTACCAACGTTTGTGTGTAGTATTCGTAGAACATTCGCACGGCTGCATCCGTTCGCGAGCGACGGACGAGTTGCGGCTCGCGCAATGCCCTCTCGATTGCCGCACTCATGTGGCGCATTTCCGGATGCTCCAGAATGTGGGCCAGCCGTTCTTCCGTGAGGCGTACGGGATGGCCAAAGCAGTCGGTCAGCGTCTTCATGCGCGCGGCAAATCATACGGGGAGTGGGAACCGGTTGTTGAGAGTTGGCAGAGGATCGGGCGCGGCGCGAGGTTTGACAGGGCCGGTGGGAAGGGGATATGAATGCGTTCGTGCAGCCGCCGAAAATTGACCGGGATTTCATGGATTTTACCACGCAGGATCCGTGGCGGATTTTCCGGATCATGGCGGAGTTTGTGGATAGTTTCGAGGAGATGAGCAAGGTGGGGCGGGCGATCAGCGTGTTTGGGAGCGCGCGCGTGCCGGTCACGGACCCGTGGTATCAGAAGGCGCAGAAGTTCGGGGCGTTGCTGGCGCAGAACAAGTTCGCGGCGATCACGGGCGGCGGGCCGGGCATCATGGAGGCGGTGAACAAGGGCGCGGCGGAAGCCGGTGGGATTTCCGTGGGGCTGAACATCGAGTTGCCGCACGAGCAGCGGCCGAATCCGTTTGCGAACCGGCAGCTTTCATTTCGCTACTTCTTCATCCGCAAGGTTTGCTTTGTGAAATACGCGTCGGGGTTTGTGTTGTTCCCGGGCGGGTTTGGAACGATGGACGAATTTTTTGAGGCGATCACGTTGATGCAGACGGAGCGGATTTCGCGGTTCCCGGTGGTGTTGCTGGGCCGGGACCATTGGCAGGGCGTGCTCGACTGGGTGCAGCAACGGTTGGTCGCCACGCGGATGATTCTGCCGGAGGATGTCGGCTTGTACCGCGTCGCGGAAACACCCGAGGAAGCCATGGATCATCTCCTGGCGCACGTGCCGCATGTATAAAATCAACCAGCTTCCGAGCGGCTTGCGCGTCGCGACGTGCGAGATGCCGCACATGGAGAGCGTGTCGGTCGGACTTTGGATCGGCGTCGGCGGCCGGTACGAATCGAAGGCGAACTGCGGGATTTCCCATTTTATCGAGCACATGCTTTTCAAAGGCTCGCGGCGTCGGTCGGCCAAGGAAATCAGCGAGGCCATCGAGGGCATCGGCGGTTACATCAACGCTTTCACCGGCGAAGAGACGACGTGTTACTACGCGAAGGCGGAGCACCGGCATTTCGACCGGGTGCTCGATGTGTTGAGCGACATGTACCGGCATCCGCGGTTGGCGGCCGGTGACGTGGCGAAGGAGCGGGCGGTCATCAAGGAAGAGTTGCTGATGTACCGCGACCAGCCGCAGCAGTACGTCCACGAATTGCTCACCGAGGCGATCTGGCCCGGTCATCCCTTGGGATTCCCCGTGGCGGGCACGCCGGAGTCGCTCGACCGGATTGCGCGGATGGATCTGGGGCGGTTCAAGGACAGCCATTACATCGCGGCCAGCACTGTTGTGGCCGTGGCCGGGCATTGCACGCACGACGATGTCGTCGCGTGGACCCGGGCGATGCTGCCGTTTCGACAACACCGGCCCGCGCCGCGATTCGTGCCGGCGCGCGACCGTCAGACCGCGCCCCGGCTGCGGTTCCTGACCAAGACCGTGGAGCAGACCAATCTTGCGATCGGGCTGCGGGCGTACTCGCGTCGCGACCCGCGCCGGTATGCGTTGAAGTTGCTCAGTGTGATTCTCGGCGAGAATATGAGCTCGCGCTTGTTCCAGACCATCCGCGAGGAACACGGGCTGGCGTACTCGATTCACAGTTCCGCGAGCTACTTCGCGGATACCGGGGCGTTGGTGGTTTCGGCCGGGCTGGATCCGAAGCGTCTGCCGAAAGCGCTGCGGCTCGTGCTGCGGGAATTGCAGCGCATCGCCCGGCAGCGGCCTGCGGAAGAGGAATTGCAGCGAGCGAAAGATTACGCACTCGGCCAGATGCGGCTTGGCTTGGAGAGCACGACCAACCAGATGATGTGGATCGGCGAGCATCTGTTGGCGTACGGCTACATCGACGATCCCGAGACCATCGAGAAACGCATCCAGATGATCACGACAGAAGAGGTCAAAGACGTGGCCGCCGATCTGTTCCGTGACAGGAACCTGAGCGCCGCCGTCATCACGCCCGGTAAGAACGAAGCCGAGATCCGGTCGGCGCTGCATCTGTAACGCGACCTTTTCCCCTCACCCTGACCCTCTCCCCGCAAGCGGGGAGAGGGAACCACGAGCTTGTCCCCTCGCCCCATTCGATGGGGAGAGGGTCAGGGTGAGGGGCCAGTGGCGAGAAGCCGGTAAAGCGACCACGCCAAGGCCGGTATCGTCCACGCCCATGGGGCCGGTAGCTCGCGCAGTTCTTCCAGGATTTTCATCACGGAGTAGAGATGTCGCATGCGCTCCGGGTGGTCGTGGTAGTACGTCACGAAATCGTAGCCCCACGCGCCAAACAACGCCCATGTGACGAACGCGGAATTCAGCAGGAGCACGCCGGTGAGCAAAGCAGCGTAGGCGACGAGTTCGATCTTGCGACGAGCCGGGAGTTCCGCGAGGGCACGTTGGCGTTCGGCGGCGGACATCTTGAAGCGCAACTCGAAGACCTTCACCGCCAGTCCGAGTGGAATGGCAGCTGCGATGAGCAACGCAATCGTCAGCCAATCCCAGTCGCGCACGCCAATGCACATGGCGTGGGCGACGTTGACCGCCACCAACAGAAGGAACGCGACGTTCATCAGCCGACGGCGCAGCCGGTCATGGGCGGCTTCTGTCGGGTCGTGCATGCGACCGCTGCCGCGCATGCCGCCCGGGGCGCTCTCGGTTGGCCGGTGAGGATTCATTGTTGCGGGCCATCATAATGGAGTATATTGCGTTGCGAAAGCCGAAGGGAGATCGGCCATGCAACTTGAACTAAGCAGAGAGGAATGGGAGGAACTCCGCGAGCTGGTCCGCGCGGCCTATGCCGACACGAATTCGCAGATGCGTCGCGCCCACAGCCATGAGTACCGGCAGGAAATCCATGACCGGCGCGACATGCTCGCCGGGCTCCTCAAACGCCTCGAACTGACGGCGCAACCTGTCGCGTGAACAACCCGCTCACGCTATTCAACCAGTTGAGCCGTCGTTCGCATTGTGTCTGGCTCGACACCGCCAGCGGCGAAGGGGTTTCGTTGCTCGCAGCGGACCCGGTGAAGGTTTTCTCGTGCAAGAACGACCCTGCCGCCTTCGAGCGCTTGAAGGCCGAATTGACCGGCTTCAACGGATACGCGATCGGCTATTTCAGTTACGGCCTCAAGAACCAGATCGAGAAGCTGCCGGCTCGGGCAGTGGACGACTTGAAGTTACCGGACTGCTGGTTCGGCTTTTACGAGGACGTCACGGTAGGGCGCGCTGCCCCCAGCGCGCCGCTGCCGGCGAACCGGATGGCGCGCCCGGCGGTCGCGCCCTACCAAAAGCAAAAGTTCATCGAAGCCGTCTCTC
>OMJI01000069.1 GCA_900299315.1 Verrucomicrobiota bacterium
AATCAGGGCGGCAGCGAGTATCGACGTGTCAGTGGCGGGCTTCATGGCGAATCTCGGAGGCACGTGGCGCGAGGAACGGGGGGCAGGCGTCCGAGAGTTTACTCCTAAAATACAACTGGTAGGAAATTGCTTTTCGGAGGGGCTCCGCACGGGCGCCAGCAGGGGGGTTAAGGGGGGAAGCCCCGACCCTCGTCTGACAGGCCGCGACAGTCGCAATGCTTGCGGAATTGTCCTCTGGACGCATTTCCATTCCTTTCTGCCGCTGATATTGGGCAAAACGCGGTTGTCAGTCAAGCTCCAAAAGGCCGTGATGGTGACTGACGGGCATGGTTCGTCCCTCCCGGGGTGAGCCGGTTTGCCCGACTGTGCGGTTCGTGCTACTCAGCGTAGGTGTCCGGGCCGAACGGGAGGTCGTCGTCGAACGGTTCCCGGACGCACGCGAGTTCGAGTGGCGGTGGCGGGGCGCGATCGGTCCGCCGGGCGATGCCTTCCCAGAGGTCGAGGTGGCGGAGAATCTTCTCGATGGTCGGGTCGTCCTCGATCAGGGAAATCAGCCGCATCTGGCCGCCGCATTTCGGGCACATCATCGGGTCAACATCCCAAGCCCGCCTGATCAGTTCGCGCCAGGTGCGGGAGGGGACGCGTTTCGGAATTGAGGATTGAGGATGGCCGATTGCGGATTTGGCCGGAAGCGGCTCGCCGGGCGTGTCGGATTCCGGCGCGGAGCGGGCGGACCAACCCTGCTCCACGCCGGGCGCGGAGCACCCCTCCGGGAGAGGGGAATCGGAATTGGCGGACGCCGCGCCGGCAGCGGCCTTGGCGCGTTGGCCGCGGGCTTTGTTGCTGTAGTAGCCGTAATACTTCACGGTTTGCGCGCCTTTTTCGGGAATGTGCTGGGTTACGGCGGCCAGGAAGTCGGTGGCGGTGAAGACCTCGAAATTGCGCCGGGTGGTCGGATTCAGACGAGAATGGTAAATGACGCGACTGCTGTGGGCGATGTATGTCATTTTCTGAACAGAGAAGGAATGGCGGAGGATATACTGAGCCAGGTTTTCGAGTTCGGCGCGGTGGGTGCCGGCCACGGGATCCCCGCGAAAGAGATTGAACCCGCTGTGTTTCCACTGCATGAACTTGTGCACCAGCGCGGGTGAAAGGCATTTCCGCCCGACCATGAGGCGGAACACTTTAGCGCGAAACAGATCGCGCAAGTGGCGCAGTTGGACGTCAGGCAGTGGCGTGAATGCGCCGGTGCGGTCGAACAAGCCCTCGGTGGCGAACGAACCAGCCGTGCCGCGTCGCGCCGGTAACGTGAATCCGCAAACCCGGTTCGTGCTGGAACGCTTCGAGACCGAGTCACCGGCGTTGGCGACGGATGTCCGGTCGCGCATCGACGACATCATGGTGCCGCGGGAACAACTCATCACGTTGCAGGAGTCGGACCCGTTGGACAAGGCGTGCGAGCTCCTGACGAAACATCGCTTCTCATTCTTGCCGGTAGTGGATGACGATGACCGGTGCGTCGGCAAACTGACGGCGCTGCGGTTGGTCGGGGTTCTGCGCGACGTCGCGGCGGGGCGGAAACAGGTTGCCGGCACCGTCGCGCCGCTCATCGAACGCGAGCATACCGTGTTTCACACAGACGCGATCGTGCGCGACGTCTTGCGCGAGATCAGCAAGAGCAACGAGGGCGGTTTCATCGTGCAGGACGAGGCCGGGCATCTGCAAGGTGTGATCACCCGCATCAATTTCATCACCGAAAGCCGGTTGCGCGTCGTGATGGTCGATCACAACGAAGCTTCCCAAGCTGTCGATGGTATCGAGGAAGCCGATGTGGTGGAGATCATCGACCATCACCGGTTGGGCGGGCGCTCGACGACGCTGCCCATCACGTTTATCAACCGCGTCATCGGCTCGACCGCGTCGATCATCGCCGACCTCTACCGCACTGCCGGCAAAGCTCCTGCCGCGCGGGATGCCGGGCTCCTGCTTTCAGCTCTGCTCTCCGACACGCTGGTCCTGCGTTCGCCGACCACGACGCCGGTCGATCGCGACTTGGCCAACTGGCTGGCCGGCTTGGCGAAGGTGCAGATCGATACGCACGGCGCGGAGATGTTTGAGGCCGGTGCTTCACTCGAAGGCATGGACGCGCGCAAACTCATCAGCCAAGACCAGAAGATCTACACGGAAGGCGGCCGGCGTTTCAGCCTGAGTCAGGTCGAGACGGTAGGCTTCGGTCCGTTGCTGGGGCTGAAGCAGGAACTACAAGCCGAGCTCGACCGGATCAATGACGCCGAGAAATGCGCGTTCGCCTGCCTGATGATTACCGACATCACCCGCGCGACCAGCCTGTTGCTCATCCGCGGCGAAACGCGCGTCCAAGACGCCATCGCCTACCCGCGCCGGGAGGATGGAATCTTCGAACTGAAAGATGTCCTCTCGCGCAAGAAACAACTCCTCCCCTATTTCGCCGACCTCCTGAAGCAACTCTGAGCCGAAACGATGCAGTTGGTTGGAGGGCCATCCCGCACTTGCGGGGTCGTGGCCGACTCCCCCCACGGACGCGACGAAGCGCGTCCCTCCAGCATGGGCACACCAGACGGTGTGCAGGACGAGCCGCCGGCTATTCCGAATCCCCGCTCCGGCGCGAGCGAGCCGGCGGCTCGCCCCTACCCTCAACAGGTCCAATGGCATCGTGCCGGCTCAGAGCCACCACGCGCGATCAGCAGAAACCTCAAGCGGTCGCGAGCTTCATGAAGCGATTGGCGATGGCCAGCGCGGGGTCGAGTGGGACTTCGGCGAGCTTGACGTTCTTCGGGATGCTGATCGTTGGCGCTTTGTCCCGGACGGGCCACAGCGCGGGCGAAATCTAGCAGCGACGTCACGCGGGGCTACCGGCCTTGCCAGTAGCCCGGCTCGCGGTGCAGGTGCATGACGGCAACAATGACGATTTCGCCTGACCGCTCCCGGTAAAGGATTCCGAAAGGGAACGTCCGCGTCAGACACCGGCGACATCCAGTTCGATGACGGGATAAAGCGCGGGGTTGATCTGCACCTTCCGAACGGCTTCCTGAACCGCTGTGAGAAAGCGTTTGCCGAGATCAGGTTGTTCGTTCTCGTAGTAGGCTGCCGCGCCGTTCATCTCGGCCTCGGCGTCCGTGTGAAACCGGACGGGTTTCATCCGAGCGCGGCAAATGCCTTGGCAAAGACCGTCTCGGCATCCAGCAGTTGGGCCGTATCGCGGTCAAGCTCCGCACAGCGCTTGCGGATTTCGGCGCGCCATGCCGGCGACAGTTCCGTGGGTGCCGATGTCTCAAGGCTCTCAATCAGCTTCTCGGCCACATAGGCGCGGACCGGTCCCGGCAGGGCCAACGCCTCAGCAACGATCTTCTCGGCTCTCGTTGTCATGGCGGAACATTACCGCTGCAGCACCGCAAGGTCAACGACGAGTCCGAGTGCCGTTCGATGTTTTAGGCGGCGTTCCTGCCCAAAGGTTTGAACTGCACCCGGAGAATCGCCCGTTCTACTATCTGCCAAACTCGCGATCTACGCCTGCGCCAGCTTCATGAAGCGGTTGGCGATGGCCAGGGCGGGGTCGAGTGGGACTTCGGCGCGCTTGACGTTCTTCGGGATGCTGATCGTGGGGACCGGGCGGAGTTTCTTGCCGGCAAACTGCGGCAGGTATTTCTTCTCGGCCTCCAGCATCTCAGCAACCATGTCGCGGATGTCCTTCAAGGTCAGCACAGACGCCGTCAGTGGATCCATCGCGACGGCGTTCATGACCAACTCGGGATCGCCGGTAAAGCTCGCCTCGACGGTCAGCCCTTGGACGAGGATGTTGGTCATGTTGAGGGCGGCACATTGGACCGGCAGGTTGCCGACCACGGTCGGATGCAGGCCGGTCCGGTCGACGTACATCGGCACCTCGACGCAACAGCCGTTCGGGAGATTGGTGATGTAGCCGTCGTTGCGGACGTTGCCGTTGAGCCGGAACACGTGGCCGGTCTCCTTGGCCTCGATGATGTGCGAGCAATACTCGGCGCTCCGCGGCCCGAGCTTGGTGGTTTCCAATGACAGCGGGTCGGTCTTGGCGAACTTGTCAGCAAGCATCGCGCAGTACTTGCAATACGCGCCGGTCTCGCCGCCGAACGCCGGCTCATCGCAGTAGAGGTCGAGCGACTTCTGGTTCTTGCGGAAGTACGGGAGATATTCGCTCAGGTGGCCGGTGCTCTCGGTCATGAAGTAGCCGAAATGCCGCATCACTTCCGCCCGGACTTTCTCGTTCACGTAGTAGCCGGGTTTCTCGAAGTTCTTCTTCAACGTCGGGTAGAGGTCTTTGCCTTTGTGCTCCAGCTTCAGAAACCACCCCATGTGGTTGATACCGGCTGCCACGAAATCGATCTCCTCTTTCGGCAGACCGACGTAGCTGCCGATCAAATCCATCGTCGTCTGCACGCCATGGCAAAGTCCGACGAACTGCAATCCCGGCACGCGCCCGAGCGCCCAGCAACACATCGCCATCGGATTCGCGTAGTTGAACAGAATCGCGTTCGGGCAAAGCTCCTGCATGTCGCGGGCGATTTCGAGAAGGTTCGGGATGTGCCGCAACGCGCGGAACACGCCGCCGGGCCCCATCGTGTCAGCGATGCACTGGTCCACGCCGTACTTCATCGGGATTTCGTAGTCCTGCCGGAACTCCTCGACCCGCCGGGCCAGGCGCTGGTCGGCAAGCCTGAGCGGCAGC
>OMJI01000070.1 GCA_900299315.1 Verrucomicrobiota bacterium
CGCCCGTGACAGGTGGGGCAGGTCTCCGCCTTAGAATCACCGGCCACGCCGCGCCCGTGACACTCGGGACAGGACCCGGGTCGGTTGAAACTGATTTCCTTCTCGATGCCGGTCGCGGCTTCCTCGAGGTCGATTTCCAGATCGTACCGGAGGTCGTTGCCGCGTTGCCCGCCGCCGCGTTCCCGGCTGCCGCCGCCACCGCCAAACGCTTGCTCGAAGATGCTGTCGAAAATGCCGCCGCCCGCGCCGCCAAACACCTCGCGGAAGATATCGGCCGGGTCGTGGAACCCGCCCCATTGTTGCTGGCCTGCCGGGCCGCCGCCGCCACCGGGGGCGAACGCCGCGTGGCCGAAGCGGTCGTAGGCCGCGCGTTTCTGCGGGTCGCTCAGCGCTTCGTAAGCTTCGCTGAGTTCCTTGAATTTCTCCTCGGCGGTGTGGTCACCGGGATTTTTGTCCGGGTGATACTTGATGGCGAGTTTCCGGTAGGCCTTCTTGATTTCCTCCGGGGACGCGCCCTTCTCGACGCCGAGCACTTCGTAGTAATCGCGCTTGCTCATGGCTTCGCAGGCGCGCCGCTGCTGACGGCGACGCGGGCCGGGCGGATCAGTTTCTCGCCGAGTTTGTAGCCGCTCTGGGTTTGTTCGACGACGACGCCCTCGGGATGGACGGCATCGGCGACGTGGCTGATTGCTTCGTGGACGACCGGGTTGAACGGCTCACCGGGCTTAGCGATGATCTCGACGAGACCAAAATCGCCGAGCGACCGGGCAAAAAGTTTTTGGACCTGCATCAGCCCGTCGTGCAACGGCGTGCCCTCGGCGCTGTGGTCGAGGGCGCGTTCGAGGTTGTCGAGCGCCGGCAGGAGCGCCGCGATGACTTGCTCGCGGGCGAAGCCGGCCGCCTCTTCCTTTTCGCGTCGGGCGCGTTTGCGAAAATTTTCGAAGTCGGCGACGGCGCGGAGGTACTTGTCCCAGTTGTCGGCGGCCTGTTGCTTGAGCGTGTCCAGCTCGGACGGCGCCGCGGGAGTTGCGCCTTCCACCGGCGTGGGGGCAGAATCGGTTTGTGATTGTTCAGGGGTAGTCATGCGCCAGGGTACAATGGGGAACGACTAGGATTTTTTCAAGTATTTGACCAGCCGCAGGGTGTTGCCGGTCTGGTCGCTGGAGGAGTACTGCACTTCATCCATGAACTTGCGCATGATGTGGATGCCGTAGCCGCCCGGCGCCATCTCGGCGACGCGATGTTCGAGATTGGCAGGCTGGAACTTGTCGAACTCAAACCCCTGGCCGTGGTCGTTGATCTCGATGACGAGCCGGCCGTCCTCGGTGCGGATTTCGAGGCGGATCTCGGGCTCACGATGTTGCCAGCGCCATTGTTTGTCGCGGGCGTAGGCGTGTTCGAGGACGTTGGAGCAGGCTTCGTCCACCGCCATCTCGATCTTGGCGACTTCCGGTTCCGGGAAGCCGACTTGCCGGGCGAGCTCGGTGACCATGGTGCGGATGTAGGCGAGGTAGCTGACGTCGCCCGGCGTGGCGATTTCCATCTTGCCGGTGGTCTTCTTGACCCGAACTTGGTCAGGTGTCTTCATGGGCGTCGGCCCCGGTCGCAGTCGGTCAGCTGGCGAAACTTCCCAGCGCGGCTTCTTCGGTCTCGTGCACTTGCAACACCTTGGTGAACCCGAGCAACTCGATGATCTTGTAAATCCGCTCCGGCACGTTGAGCAGTTTCACATCGCCGCCCTTCTCGCGGGCTTGCTTGGCGAACCCGATCAGCGCGCCCAAGCCGGCGCTGCCGATGTAGTCGAGGTTCCGGCAGTCCAACACCACCCGGATCAACCCCTGCTCAAACATCCCGCTGAGCTGGCTCTCCAGCCGCGGAAACGAATACATGTCGAGCGACCCGCTCAACTTGATGAGCTGGATGGCTCCCCGGGCTTCGCGATCGATGTGAAAATCTTTCATGCCTGAATCTCTCCATCCGAAATCACTTCGACTTGTCGCTGCGGCCGCGCTCGACGCTTTCGCGCAGGAACTTCGTCACGCCGCTGAAGCGCGGCGCGTTGCGTTCATCGGCGCGGACGAGGCTGTTGTGCGCATCGAGCATCAAGTCCGTCGTCTCATTCTTATCGAGCGGCTTCGAGAGCGATTCAATGTCGGAATCCGGTAACCGTTCCACCGCCGCGCCCGCCGGCCAACTGACCGGCGTTCCATTCGTCTCCAGCGTCTGCACCGTGAACAGCCGGTCCAAGCCGAGCGTCTGCAACAGATCCAGATTGCGCGGGCTGACGCTGACCACGCTCACCTCGGCAGCTGGTTTGCCGTCCTGCCGCAGCCGCAGACCGATGCCGGCAAGGACGCCGAGGAACGTGCTGTCCATGTTCGGGCACGCGCCGACGTCCACCGTGAAGCGCCGGTAGCCTTTCTCGATCATCTCCATGGCGAAGCGCCGCAGCGGTTGGCTGTTTTGGAATGTGCCCCGCCCGACCACTCGCACAAACACCTCGTCTGTCGTGCATGCCACGGAAATCCCTTTTGCACTATCACTCAAAGAATCACCCTCGATGCGAACATACACAAAGGCTCCGTCACCGCAAAGACGAATCTCTTACCGGCCATTCGCCGATTCCCAACCGGTCAGGAACGCGTGGATGCATTGCGGCAACTCCTCCGCGTAACCGCCCTCCAGCACCGCAAACGTCGGCCCGCTCCACTGCCCAATCAGCCGGCCCGCCGCGCCGAATGTTTCCACCTCCAGCGCCATGTCCGTGATCGGGTCCTTCCGAAACATGTCGAACCCGGCCGACACCGCGAGCACCTCCGGCTCGAACGCCGCCACCGTTTCCAACGCGCGCTGCAGCGTGGCCAGGAACTCCGCCGACTCCGTCCCGGGTGGCAGCGGATAGTTGAAACAATTCTGCTGCGTCGCCAAGCCCGTCCCCGGATAACACGGCGACTGGTGCAGCGACACAAACCGCACCCGGTCCTCGCCTCGGAAAATATCCTCCGTCCCGTTCCCGTGATGACAGTCGAAATCCAAGATCGCCACCCGGTCGAGGCGCATCTCCGCCAGCAACTCGGCCACCGCCACGGCGATGTTGTTGAAATAACAAAACCCCATCACCCGATCCCGGCAGGCATGGTGTCCCGGTGGTCGCATCAACGAAAACGCCGGGCGGCCCGCCACCGCGGCCTTCGCGGCCTGCACCGCCGCGCCCGCGGCCAGTCGGGCCAACTCGTTCATCTGCCGGAAGTGCGGCGTGTCCGCGTCCTCGTAATCCCCGGTCCGCACGGCGTCGAGCTGGCGATGCCGGTGGACGCGGAGCAATTGGCCATCCGTGCAAGCCACCGGCGTGTGCCACTCGTGACCGTGTTGCTGGAGCAACGCCGCCGTCTCGCGGACGCGGGCCGGTCGTTCCGGGTGGCCGGGAGCCTCGTACTCGAGGCAGCGCGGAGAGTAAACGATGACCATCGCGCCGCAGTCTAACAAGCCGCGCGAGCCGGGGCAATCAGCGGGCGAGAATCTGCTTGCAGCC
>OMJI01000071.1 GCA_900299315.1 Verrucomicrobiota bacterium
CCCAGCTTGAGGCCAACCGGGAACTCCTTGTAATCGGCCAGCTCAAACCAACCCTGATGAAAATCGATCCTGTCGTCGTCGACGTTCGGCTTCCGTTTGGAATCAATCTCACGCGAATCCTGCAATTCGCCGTACACCCGCAGCCAGTCGCCCGCGCGCGCGCCGACGCCGGCCCGGGCACGGTTGAGCAGGAACAAATCCTCATCCACGTCCTTGGTCCGGTCAAAGGTCGTGGTGTACGCCCGGTATTCCATCCGCAGGCGTTCCTGCGCGGTAAACCAGACGTTACTGTCGGCAACATACAGTTGGGCATGGACGCCACTCGCGGCGATCAGCATCGCCGTCAGCAGCGGAACGGTTCGTTTCATGGGGTGACTCCTGTCGGGGGTGAAACAATCTGCAATTGACCCTGCCGGGCAAAATCAATGGCCTCGCCAAGAATCCGGGCGGCTTCCTGCGGCGCGTGGAAACCCATCGAGTTCTCGGCGTTGATGAAATCGACGCGCCACTGCGCCTTGCGCTGGAGTTCCCGGGCGGGCTGAAGTTTCTCGTCGCTCGCGCCGGCCGTCTTGGCGGTGGCGATGGCGTTGATGAGATCGACGGTCGCGTCCTCGGCGCGGACGAGCAACGCGTGATTGCGATCCTGAATCGCGGTGACACGTTCCTTGATCTCCTCCTCGGGGAAGTGATGACAGACTTGGCAGGCGTTGGCGATGTTGAGCAACGGGCTGCGCACCCAGTGATCGCTGATCTTGATCGCGCCTTCGCGTTTGTAAGGCATGTGGCAATCCGCGCACGCCACGCCGCTGCGGGCGTGAATGCCCTGGCTCCACAACTCAAACTCCGGGTGTTGCGCCTTGAGCGCCTCGGCGCCGGTAGTCTTGTGTTTCCAGTCGAAGAACCGGTGCCCATCAGGGAACTTGTAGTTGTCGTAATACGCCTCGATCTGCTCGACCTTCAAGCCGTTGTTCCATGGGTAAAACAGGGTCGTCTTCGGCCCGCAGTAATACTCCACATGACACTGGCCGCACACGAACGACCGCATCTCCTGCCGGGTCGCGAGCAGGTTCGGGTCGTACGGCTGGGCCCGGTCGCCTTTGCGCCATTTCTCAATCGTCGGCAAATGCGGCACCGGGGCATCCGACGCGGCGAGCGCGCGAATGCCGTTCAGGAATCCCGGCCGGGTCACGCGCAGTTGCATCGACTGCGGGTCATGACAATCAATGCACGCCACCGGGTGCTCAACCAACTTCGTCGCCTCGTCGTAAGGCATCTTGCCGACCAGTTCGAAACCCTTCTGCAATTGGGCGTAACCGTTGTCGCTGACGAGCGGGTCGCTGAGCGCACCGGGCGCGCCGTTGGCGAGGCCGACTTTCCGGTAGGCTTCCGTGTTGGACGCGTGACATTGCAGACACGAGCCCGGCTGCTTGAACGGCAACTGCACGCGCTTCGTCTCGCGTTGGTCGGTGAGCATGTACGCGTGACCGCGCCGCTGCCGGTAATCCACGCTGAACGCGTAGCCATCAAAAATCGTCTTCAGCCGGGGATCCTCCTCCAGCTTGCTCGGCGACAGCGTCTCGGAACCGCCGCCGCCGTACTTCGTGCCGGTATGCTCGGCGGTGCGTTTGTAGGCGTCGAACTGCCGGGGGAAATTCTTCCCCCACTCCGCGGGGTTGATGGTCGTCTCGTCGAGATTGACGAGGCTGAACACGACCTGTTTACCCTCCGCTTTGCGCGTGGCGATGTTCTCGCGCAAGAGCATGACACCGATGGTGGCGCCGGCAATCACGATGATGAGCAGTAGATATCCGAGTTTGCTTTTCATGGTCATCTCCTCGGTCCGTGGCCGACGTTGTCGTGGCAACGGACGCAATACAGTTCCTCGTCCTTGATCACCCGGTGAGCGGTGATCTCGCGGGTGAAATCCTTGTGGCAATACAGACAGTTGGCGTTGAGCACCGCGGCGTTGTGCGGCTTGATCTGGATCGGCTCGTGAAAATTCTGGAACGTGAACGCCTCGGAATGGTGGTAGCCATTGCCGGCTTTCGTCAGCCATTTGCCGACGAAATCATGCGGCACGTGACAATCGTTACAGGTGGCGAAGCTGTGATGGCTGGACTTCTCCCACGAATCGAACTGGTCGCGCATGATGTGGCAATTCATGCACGCCCGCGGGTCGCTGGAGAGATAAGACGCTCCTTGCGCGTAGTAGAACGTGTACGCACCCACCCCCGCCAGCAAGCCAACCAGTATCGCGAGAATCGCCTTCATTTACCGGGCCAGCACCACCACCAAGGCGCCGAATAATAATGAATACGCCACTTCCGTCCAACCCAATCGCTTGACCCGCAACACCGGCGTCACCCGCGCCGCGCCGACGAACGCACGCACGATCGCTGGCACGAACGCCAGCCCCACCGGCCACCACGCCAGAATTCCCGTCAGGCCTCCGTAGTAGAGAACGACCGGCAACCGACCGGCCGGCTTGCGTGAAATCGCCGTCGCAATGTGCATCTTCACGTAGAAAACCCCACCGGCAAAATACAGCGCGTTCCACAACCACAGCCGGTAGTCCAGTGTCCCGGTCGCGACGTACCACGCCGCCGGGGCCGTCAGCGTCAACCCCGCCACCGCCAGCAACTGCATCCCGACGCTGCGCTCCGTCTTCCGAAACGCCAGCGGCGCCGCCACCGCGCCGAACGCCGCAAGCCACCAAAGTTTCCACACCACCATCAACGGCAACGTGCAAGCCGCACTACCGCCCAACAACACGAGAGTCCACCGGTTGTTCTGTTTCAACCAACTCGTCCGCGCCACATAAAAGCACAGCACGCTGGCCAGCAGCAGCGCGGCCCTGAGGTCAAACACGCCGCTCACGCCCACCGCCGTCGCAAACGGAATCAGCAGAATTCCCCACGCCCCATGCTCGCGCGGCAGCGGCGGGCGGCTGGTGGTGGTGACGCCTGGTCGTTCTTCCACGGCGATCATTGTATCGCCGCGTTCAAGTCCCGCACCAGCGCGTCGATGTCCCGGCAACCCCGGGCCTCAGCGGTCTGCTCGATGGAATGCGCACCCCCGCAACAGAAGTCCACCTTGTGATTGCCGAACACGCTGATCGTTTGCGGCCACCGGGCCGTCACATCCTTCACGATCATGTGCCGCGTGATTTCGGTCGCGCCTTCGGTGGAGTCGTGATGCTGGTGACCAGCGAACGACCCTTTGATCTTCTCAATGAGCTTCATGTTGTTTCCTTTCGATTTCAGTATTCAACGCTGCCAGCAGCGGCACGGGGTCAATCCCGTGCCGGCGGGCGGCGAATTCGATGGTGACGAACCGCGGGGGGTTGTGGCGCATCGCGGCGAGACCGGCCAAGCCGTTGTGGATGAGTACCGGCCGCAGTTCCGGTGACGTCTCCAGCAACTCCGCGACGCGCGTGGTGAGTTTCACGAGCGCGCCGCGGACGTATTTCTCGGCTTTCGTCCGCAACGTCAGGGCGATGTTCACGGCGAACATGGCGAGCGCGACGAAGACGAGGCTACCGGCAGTCGCAGACCAGATGTAGGTCCACCGGCTTTCAAAAACTTTGTTGAACGCCATCGCCAGCGCGAGCGTGCTGCCGAGCGCGAGCGCCCACAATGAGGCGCGCATCAGCCGGTTGCTCCAGAGATTCACGCCGTTGAAGATCGGCAGGACCCGGTAGGCCACGCCGAAGATGATCGGCGTGATGAACCCGATGGCCATCGTGTGCCGACCGGACGCGCTGATCCGGAAAACGTCGGCATGGAACGGCACGATGGCCACCATGACCAGCCACGCGTACCCAAGCGTGATGAACCACGCGAACGTGTTGTCCACGCCCTTGATCTCGATCTTCGTCCGCCGCTTCGTGAAGATGCCGAGCGCGTAGATAAAGAGCACGATGGCGACCGCTTCGAGCACCGATGCTTTCCAGGCGAGTTCCTCCACCGGGTAGCGCAGCAAGATGGCGGCGTTCCACAGCCAGAACGCCACATTCGCGGCCCACCCTTTCGATTCACGCAGGCCGAGGAAGTGCGGCAGTACGCGCAGCGAGAAGCCAAAGATCATGTTGGCGATGAACCCGAAGAACGCGATGTGAATCCAGAGCGCGTCTTCCAACGCCGGGATGCCGACCGAGCCGCGCCACGCGAGACGGGCGGCGATCGTGAGGTTCCAGACGCCGAGCACCAGAAA
>OMJI01000072.1 GCA_900299315.1 Verrucomicrobiota bacterium
AAGCGGCGCGAGAAGGGCGGCCGCTGGTGGTGCTCGACCTCGCCGTGCCCCGCGATTTCGAGCCACAGATCGGCGCGCGGCTGACCGGCGCTGGAGCGATTTGCCGCTTTCGCCAATCTTCCTGCCGATCGTTCATCAGATCGTCCAAGTCAGCGCCGGGGCGACGGCCGGTCAACTCTTTGAATGGGGCGACACGCCCGGCTTCTCGACCAACCCCGACCGGGCCATCAACCTCACCCGCGCCGAATCTAATCTTGCGCCGATCGATCCCGGCAAGCTGCCGTTGCCGAAGGCGCGCGTCGCGTCGGACGTGGCGGAGTTGCTGCGCCAGATCCAGGAACACCGGCAAGGTCGCCCGCTCGCGGAACTGTTCCTCTGGCTGGTGCTCGCGCTCGCCACGCTCGAACTCTTTTTTGCCAATCGCGCCGCCCGGCCCGCGGCGAAGTTTTCCACCGCGAAACCTGAACCCGCGCGTGTCGCATGAACCCGGTCCTCGCCCAAATCTTTTTCGAGCACGTCGCGCCGGTGTGGTTGCTGGTGCTGGGACTCGCGGCGGCAATCGGTGCGGCGGGCTGGTGGTTCTGGCGGTATGTGCGCGAGGGCGGGACGACGATCTTGCTGGCGGCGTTGCGACTCCTGTTCCTCGTCGCGCTCGGCTGGTGTCTGTGGCGCCCGGCATTGAAAGAATCCATCGCCAGCCTGATCAAGCCGCGGTTCCTCGTCTTGCTCGACACCTCCGCGAGCATGAAACTCGCGCCGCCGAACAATGCCAGCCGGTGGTCGGTTGCCGAGCAGGTGGCCTCCGGGGCGTGGCGCAAGGCGCTGGCCGACCGGGCTGAGGTGGAGATGTACGCTTTCGATGCCGACCTCGGCGAGCGGGTGGCGGACGTGACGCGGTTGCAGCCGGCGGGGAACGCGACCCGGTTGCGCGAGTCGCTCGGCAAGTTGATCGAACGGTACCGGGGCCAGCCGCTTGGTGGTGTGTTGGTGTTGAGTGATGGGCTGGATGGCCGGGAGGAGAAGGTGCCGGGCGACTGGCCGTGCCCGATCTTCACCGTCCAACTCGAACCCCCGGCGGTTTGGGCTGAGGAAGCCGATGTGCGCGTGACAAAGATCGACACGCCACGCCGCGTGGTTGCCGGCTGGGAAAGCAAGCTCACAGCTGTCGTCGCCGGCAGCGGCACGCAAGGCCGGGTGTTGAACGTCCAGCTCTTCGAGAACGACCGGCTCGTGGCCGAGCAGCCGACGCAGTTGCCGGCCGAGGGCGGCACGCGCGAGGTCGTCTTTCAAGTGCCGCACCCGGCCATCGGCAACTTCACCTACACCGCCACCGTGGCACCGCTCCCGGGCGAGTCGGTCACGAACGACAATTCCTACGCCGTTTCGGTGCAGGTGGTGGATTCCAAGAACCGGCTCCTCTACGTCGAGGGGCCGCCCCGGTACGAATCGAAGTTTCTCTCGCGGGTGTTGCAGGCCAACCCGAACGTCACCCCGCTTGTGTTCCTGCAGGGACCGAACAAACAATTCTTCACCGTCGGCCAACGCGGCGGGATGACCGCCGACATGACGCTCGACCAGCTCGCGCAATTCAAGATCGTCATCCTCGGTGACCTGACCGCCGATGCACTCGGCGAGACCCGGGCGCGCGCGCTGGTGAAATTCGTCGGCGACGGTGGCAGCCTGATCCTGCTCGGCGGCCCGGCGGCGTGGGACAAGGGCGGCTTTGGCGCGACCGCGCTGGCGGAACTGTTACCGGCCCGGCGGCCGGCCGGCGGTGCCGCGAAGGAAGGCCGGTTCCCGTTGCGCCTGACCGCGGAAGGCAAGTCCCACCCCGCGCTGGCCGGGATGGACCAGACCCCGCCGGTCTTGTCGCTGTTCGCCGGTAGCGCTCTCGCCCCGGGCGCCGTCGCACTCGTCGAGGCCGACACCGGCGAGCCGGTCATCGCGGCGCAACGGTTCGGCCAGGGCAAAGTTGCGGCGGTGCTGACGGATTCGCTTTGGCGGTGGCAGCTCGAACCCGGTCAGGGCGCGCCTTACGAGAAATTCTGGGCGCAACTCCTCGACTGGCTCACGCCGAGCAAGGAGGAGCGGGAGGAAACGCCGCTCGATCTCTTTGCCGACGTGGAGCAGTTGTTCCTCGGCGACGCGATCACGTTGCAGGCGCGACCCGGCAATCCAGCCATCACCGCTGCCGCATGCGAGATCACCGCGCCGGATGGCCGGATGATTTCGTTCCCGATGACGCAGCAAGCTGTCGTCACCAGCACGGGCCGGTCGTTTCAGGGATTCGGCTTGGAGTTCAAAGCGCCCGAGCCCGGTCTCCACACCGCCGTCGCCACCGCCACCGTGAACGGCCAACGCGTCGCGTCAGCGCCGTACTCGTTCTTCGTCAAACCGTTCTCACCCGAGACCGCGCCGCACCCGGCCAACGCCGCGTTGCTGCGCGCCCTCGCCGAGTCGAGCGGCGGCCGGTACCTGTTGCCCGACGAAGTCCCCGCCGCGCTCTCCCATCTGCAACTCAAGAGCGCCGAGGAAGGCCGCCTCACCTACACCTCCCTCTGGAACCGCTGGCCCGTGCTCGCTTGTTTGGTCGGGTTGCTGACGGTCGAGTGGGTCGTGCGGAAAATGCGGAACCTGCCTTGAGACCACGGTCGTGTTTTTACACTGGCCCTCAGCCGGAGCGATGCAGTCGAAGCTGTTGTGGGTAGGGGCGAGCCGCCGGCTCGCCCGAGCGCGGCTACAGAGCCGCCGGGACGGCGGCCGCTACACCTCTCAGAACGAGTCGGCGGGGGTGAAGCTGCGGTTCGGACGGTTGACGTACGCGCCGTGGCCGTCACCGAACATGAAGTTGCGCCGGACCGGCTTGGCGCTACCCCCACCGCCTTGCCAGAACGGCGGGTCACAACTGATCGGCATATCATCGTGCGGCTCGTATTCCGCCTGCATATCATTCCACACGCCAGACCCGCGGATGATCGAGATGCAGTTCAGGATGGCGATATCCCCGACGGCACTCCAACCCGGCCGATACCCGTTGAGGAGGTTGTTGTGAGTGCCGCCATCACGCCAAGATAAGCCCCAGGTGTTGACGGCGTTGGGGGGGCTTGCCAATTGGTGTAGTGCCCGCCCAGTTGGTCGAGTTGGTTGTTATGATTGTAGTTGATCAGATAGCCGCCGGCGGCGGTCGGGCCGTTGTAGTCGAACCAGAGCCCCGGATCATACCGCTTGTCGCTCCAGTTTGGGTAAAAGGGCATGAACCCACGCCGTGGCGCGGCAATCGACCACCCCGGCCGGGTCGCGCACTGCAGGACGGCGTAGCTGGTGTAGCCATTCCTGGCCAACAGCGCGAAGGGGCCGTTGGTGGCAGACCCGGTGAACCCGAACCCGGTAGTCTCGCCGCCCGCACAGGGTTCAGCAGCCCCGAGCGGCTGGCCACCGTCTTCCGGCGCCATGAAGGCCAATCACCCATGGCCTACCGCCGGCAGTTCACCCGCGCCAACCCGTAACGCGGCCTGCTCCCGCATCGCTGCCGCCCAGTTGGTCGGACGTGGTTTTTCCCGACGGTTGCTTCTCGGAGTGGCTGGCGATAAGGTAGGTGGCAGTCTGCCATGAAGCTGATTTGCATCGCGGTCTTGTTGGTGCCTGCCGTGGTTTGGGCGGGGACGAACCTTGTCCCGAACGGCAGTTTCGATGACGGGCTGACCGGCTGGCAGATCAAGTACGATCGCGACGGGGAAAGCTGGTATGCGGACAATCATCAGCACGTTACCGTCGAGAAGCTGGAGAACGGACGGAAGAATGTGTTGCGGTTGCACGTGAAGGATCAGTTCACCGCCGACAATCCCGGCGTGAAGGCGGATTCGTTCCCGATCCCGGTCAAGCCGGGCGGCCGGTATTCCTTCTCGGCCTTCGCGCGCACCACCGGACCGAACTGCCGGATCATGCTCGAAGGCTACAAGTGGCGGCCTGATGTGAAGCCGCACGAGAACCCATCCATTTACGATCTCCGCAAAGCCTACAAGTTCGAGCAACTCTTCTTCGGCAAGGTGGCCGGGGGGACGATGGGCGGCGTCGGGCGCGACTGGAAACGCGCCACGGTCACCGTCCTGCAGACCCCGATGAAGGAACTGCAACAAAAGTTGTTCGACGGTGTCGAATTTCTCATCGTCCACATCGTCGCCATCGGCGGCGGGCCCGGGGATTTGTTCGTGGATGATGTCGAGTTGGAGCGGGTGAATTGAAAGTTGGATCACCTCGACGAAGTTGTAGGGCGCGAAGCCCGATGTCGTTTTCGGGTTTCGCGCCGCGCCGTGACGCTTCGCCCACAAACGGCGCGAAACCTCGAAACGACACGAGGCTTCGCGCCCTACAATTCGGAACGGCAGCATGAGCGCGCACGATCTCAACCATCAACTCGCCGTCATTGGCCGGCAGCTCAACGGCTGGCAGGCGTGGTTGCGTGGCGCGTGCTGGGCGGCGGCGGTGCTCGGCGCGGTGTGGTTGTTCTCGCTGACGGATCTCTGGTTGCAATTCGGCCTGGCCGGCCGCGTGGTGACGTGGGTGATCGTGCTGGCCCTCGCGGCGGTCGGCGCGTGGCAGGTGCTCGCGGCGTGGCGGATGCGGCAGACGCCGGAGAGCGTGGCCGCCCGGATCGAGCGCGCCTTCCCGCATCTCGACAATCATCTCATCAACTTCGTCCAGTTCGCCCGGCAGGCGAACGGTGACCGGCTGACGGCTTCCTATCTCCAGCGCGACATTCCCGGCTGGACGACACTCGACTTGCAACTGCTCCGCGACCGCCGCCGGCATCGTCACGCGAACCTGGCGCTGGTGGGGACGGTGATCCTGCTGGTGCTGCCGGCGTTGTGGGCCGGGCGCGCCTGGAGCAATTCCCTTGTGCGCGTGCTGAATCCATTCGCCAACCGGGCCGCGTCCACACTCGCGCAATTTGTCGCCGTCACGCCCGGCAACACGTCGCTCGTCGCCGGCCAGCCGCTCACGCTGGTCTGCCGGGTCGAGGGCAAAGCCGGGCAGGAAGTCTGGCTCGATTTGCAGCCTGCCGACGACAAGGACTCGACGGTGAAAGTCGGCGTGATTGGGCAGCCGGAGGCCGCGCTTACCAAGCGCGGCTACAGTGATGAACCGGCTGTAGCCGCGATTGATAATCGCGGCGATGAATTCTCGTATGCCTTGCCGAAGGTGGCCGGGAACCTGAAGTACCGGTTCCGCGTCGGGGATGCGCGCTCGGCGCGTTACCAAGTCACCGTCGTCCCGCCGCTCGCGCTGGCGTCGTTGAGCGTAACGGTGACGCCACCGGCTTACACCAAGCTGGCGGCGCGGACGTTCGACGGGCTCGGCGAGCCGGTCACGGCGCCGCAAGGCTCGACGCTCACGGTCGCGTTGCTGGCGAACCGCGAGCTGGCTACGGCTTCCGTGGGCGGTCAGCCGGCGGCGTTGCAAAACGGCAAGTGGGTCGCGACGGCCGGGATTGGCGCGTCGAAATCGTTGGTCATCTTCGCCACCACGCCGGTAGGGGAACAGTTGGAATCGGAGTTGAAACTTTTGCTCGAGCCCGACCGCGCGCCGGTGATTCGCGTCATCGCACCGCAGGGCCGGACGGCGCTCCCGCCGGATTCGCCCGCCCGCATCCAGTGGGTGGCGTCGGACGATTACGGACTCACGCGCGTCGTCCTCGAAAAGGAAAACGGCGACGTGGTGCAGGAATGGAATCCCGGCCAAGCCCGCGAGTTTCCCGGCCAGTGGACGGGCGGCATCGGGCTCTACCGGATCGCGGCGTACGACGCGACGCAGCGCAGCCAGTCATCGCTGCTGGTTTTTGAAGCCGCCAAGCCGAAGGAAATCGTCGCGGCCCAAGCGCAGAGCGCGAGCGAGACGGCGGCGACGCTCGCGCGTTTGGTGAAATTGCAGCGCGACAATCGCGACCAGACCATCCGCCTCGACAACGCCGGCACCGTCAGCACACCGGCGCAGTGGCTCGCGGTCGGTGGCGCGCAGGCCACCATCCGGCAGTTGACCGGCCAGTTGCTCGCCGACCCGCGCAAACCGCTCGGCACGCTGGCCGGGGTGGTGCAGGACGTCCATGCCGGCGCGATGGTCGAGGTGCTCGATGTGCTCGATCGCGCGGCGAAGACCGGCGGCGAGCAGCGCGCCCGGTACGCGACGCGGAGCATTGCGTTGGAATCGGAGATCCTCCGGGTGCTGACCTCCGCCGAGAAATCGTACGGCCAGGTCGAGGAACACCGGCAGGTGACCGGGTTGCTGGCGTTGCTCGATGCGTTGGTGGAGGCGCAGGAGAACATCTTGAAGGAGGCGCAGGCGGGCGCGACCGGCCTGACGAGCCGGCAGGATCGGCTGGCCGGTGATGTGAACGACTTCGTGCAGACGGCGCGCGGCGAGGCGCAGCGGTTGCAGCGGAGCGACGCGGAGTTTGCGAAGCTGGCGGGGCAAGTGGCGGATGGTTGCGTGAGCCGGCAGGTCGCGCCGAACATGTTGCGCGCGGCGGAGAAGTTCGAGGCGAACGCGACGGCGGCCGCGGTGCCGTTCGCCGCGGAGGCGTTGAAGGCGCTGAAGGAATTTCAGGCGCTGCTGAACCAGTGGCGCGTCGCGGAGGCGAAGGAGAAGATGGAGGAGGTGCGCAAGGTCGTCGGCGAGGCGCGCGAGAAATTCAAGAAGCTGGTGGATTTGCAGACGAAGATGGTCGAGTCGCTCCGGCAGGCCGTGCAATCGAAGGATCTCTCGGCGGCCGACCAGAAGGAGTTTGAGGAGGAGCTGGCGAAGCTGGCGGAGAACGTGAAGGCCGGGGCGTTGAAGATCGCGGATGACTTGCACATCTTTCCCGAACTGCCGGTCGGCAACGAGTTGGTGCAGGACATCTCGCAGATTTTCGAGGAGACGAAACAGGTGCCCGGCTCCGATAAGACACCGGCGGATGAGCTCGGGTTGCAGAAGGAGGACTTCATCCTCGATATGATGGAGAAGATCGACAAGCGGTTCGATGACATGGAAATGTGGCTGACCGCCAAGCCCGACGCGACCCGGCGGCTCACCGAGAATTTCGACCAGGCCGAGATGCCAAAGATGGCGACCATCGACATGCCGAAGGAGTTGCAGGACATCATCGGCGAGATGCTCGAACAGCAGAAGGACATCGAGGAGAAAGCCCACGACTCCGCCACCAACCAGGCCGTCCCGGATCTGCCGATGGGCTGGGACATCGCCGAGGGCGAATGGTCGAGCTTCTCCGCCAAGGGCAAGTCCGGCAACGAAGCCCCCGACCACAAGGAGCAGGACGGCCGTTCCCTTGTCGGCCGGCAGGGCCAGGCCGATGGCGAGACTACCGCCGGCTCCGGCAAGATCAACAAGGGCGACGACAAGATTGAAAACCGCCGGACCCAAGACCCCGCGCAGGCCGGTCAGGTGAAGGAGGAAGAACACACCGACGCCAAGGCCACCGGTGGCGGCAAGCTGTCGGGTTTCGACGATGAATTCGGCATGCCCGGCGCCGGCCCGCGGCGCGATGCGAACCTGCCGGGCTCGCCGCTCGGGATGCAGGCCCAGTTGCGGCGCAACGCCGAGGCGTTGTACGCGCGCGCCAGCATGTTGCACATCCGCACCGGCTCGCTCGATGAGGTCGTGCGCGCCCTGCGCGACGCCGAGGACGCCGTCCGCGATGGCCGGCCGATCCAGCAGGTGCGGGAGCTCCAGAAACGCGTCACCACCGCGATGCAGAAGGCGCAGGCTGATCTCGCGAACGGAATCAGCGACACCACCATCATCGCCACGCCCGTCACGCCGCCCGGCGTCGACCAGCTCACCGGCGTCCCTGACGAAGCGCCCGCCCAGTACCGCGACCTCGTGGCCGAGTACTACAAATCGCTGAGCGGAAAGTGATGCATAATTGTTCTGAAGAACACATGGAGGGCGCGGCTCCCGCCGCGCCGCTTCATGGATATGCCCGGCGGCGCGGCGGCAACACTGGCCGAGTGGGT
>OMJI01000073.1 GCA_900299315.1 Verrucomicrobiota bacterium
GGGGTGGGCAAGGGAGTGCCGGTAAAGGTGGCAATGATGCTCGGCACGGCGACGACGATCTTGATTGAGCCCAAGATCAAGAGGACAGCGACGTGGAGGAGCAAAGCGATAACGAAATACCGCATGATGGTCGTCAGACTCATCAGCCAGGCGAGAAACTTGTTGGTGACGACTTTCATTCTAGCGGTTGGACAAGCGGCGGCGGCAAAAGTTCCGTGATCATTTCCTCAACCACCGGGCGGCGGAGCGGGTGGTGGCAAGGAGTCGAGTTCCTCTTGGGCTTCCTTCAGGAAACGCCCGTTCTTCTTATAGCGTCCCAAGTACGACTGGTAGCTGCGGCGCGCGATTTCCAAGGCAGTTTTTTCACCATTTAGGAACAGGGTTCGGTGACATTGCGCAGTCCGGAACGCTGCTTCCTCGGCCATCGGGCCACTCGCGAGCAGGAGCCGCGCATACATCGGCAGGGCAGCTTTGCAATCGTTCTTCTTTAGCTGGGCAACCAAGCCGATCCGGAAGGACGCCTCGAGTTCCGTGTCGCTCTTCGGGATCCGGGCGGCTTCGTATTCTTTGACCGCGGGGTCAAACTGTCCGCGGGCTTCGAGAATCTTGCCAAGGCCCAAGTGCGCCCCGAGAACTGCGGGGTGCCGGCTGTGGTCGGCGATGACCTTGTTGAATTGGACTTCCGCCTCCGGCAACTGATTGAGTGAGAGGAGCGCGTTGCCCAAGCCGGTAAGCGCCACGGGCGTGTTGCGTTCATCATCGGGGTAGGCCTTGAGCATCGTCTCAAATGCTTCCTTTGCGTCAGCCGGATGTTCCGTCTTGAGGAAGGTGGTGCCCATCGAAATATAACTGAGCGCGGGCAAGCGATCCCGGTTGGGATCAACCTTGAGTTTCAGCGCGGCGGAATAGGCGCCTTGGGTGTCCCCGGCAGCGTTGGCCAGATCGACAAGCGCGGTGGTGACCGCAATGCGGACGTCCGCATTTTGTTGGTACTCGGCCGCGAGCTCGGCAAATTTCGTTTTGCCTTCCTCGATCATCTTGTTGGTCCGGTACATCGCGGACAACTGGGTGATGATCGCGCGCACCGGTACGGACCGGTCGCTGAATTTCTTGAGGAAGCCGAGGCAGGACGTTACCGCCTCGTCGAATTTGCGGCCGCGCACCAGCAGGTTGGCGACTTGCATTTGTGCCGCGGTGGCCGGGTTGATGAGTGTGTCCGCTTTTTCGGTGGCGTTGGCGGCGAAATCAACAAGGTTCTGGTACGCGCCGAGGGCCTCCGGAATCTTGCCACGGTTTTCATAGCTCTGTCCGATGCTATACAGCGCCTCACCGGCTTTCTCGTGAGTGGGGTACTTGGTGACGAACGCCTTCAACGCCGCGGCCATCTCATCGGGACGCTGGGCGGCAGCTTGGGCGGCGCCGATGCCGAACGCGCCCCACGGCGCCAGCTTGTCGTCCGGATACTTGTCAACGAGGCGTTTGAGAGCGGCGATGGCATCATCGTACTTCTTCAGGGCGTTGACCGACTGGGCGAGTTGGTACAAGGCCTCCGGGGCGAGGGGTTGGTCGGGCCATTTGTCGGCGTACTCGCGAAACGCGGTAGCGGACTTCTCATAGTTTGCCGCATCGAACTCGCCGAGGAACGAGTAAAGATAACCAAGTTGGAAAACGACTTCGGGAACGAGTTCCTGCTTCTTGCCGCCACTGCGCACCAACTCGTAGTACTCGGCCGCCTTCTTCAACTGAGCCTCCCGAGTCTTGGCATCGCCGGCCTTCTCTGGCTTCGCGAGCTCGAAATGACACCGGCCAAGACGGAACTGCGCGTCCGCGACAAGCGGTGATTGGGGATATTTTTTAAGGAACTCCTCAAAAGCCTCCCGGGCTTTGTCGTAGTCTTCCAGCGCGAACCGGCAGGCGGCGATGTAGAACTCGGCGGTCTGGTTCAACTCGACGTTCTTGCTGGTCTTGAGGAAGTCCTCAAACGACGCGAGTGCTTCCTTGTACTGCTTGGTCTTGAACTCCGAGTCGCCCTTCAAGAACTTCGCGTAGAGAATGATGTCCTTGCCCTTCATCTCCGGGAAGTTCTTCTCGAAATCGTCCGTGGCCTGCTTGGCCTTCTCGGCTTGGCCGCGCATGTTCAACGTCTGGATGAGACCGAACTGCGCCTGACCGGACAGGTCTTTCAATTCCTTCTGGTTGCCGTAGAGCCGGAGGAAATGCCGGTAGACCAAGCTCGCTTCCTCGGGCCGGTCGACGGACTGGTAGGCGTTGGCGACGCGGAACAAGGCGAGGGGACGCAGGTCATTCTGCTGGCTGATACTCGCGATGAGACGCTGGAGTTCTTCAATCCGACTCTGGAGCGCCGTTCGCACTTGCGGGTCGCGGACACGAAGCACCCGGGTCCGAATGTCGGCGATCTGTTTCTGCACGTCGGCGATCAGGGAGTCCTTGGAGAGGACGCGCTCGTAGTACTGAATGGAGTCCTCGAATGACTTTACGGCCGCGTCCTGCTGGCCGGCAGTCTTGAGCTTCTCGGCATTGCTATAGAGGGATTCGGCGGCGAGGAAGAGTGCTTCGCTAGCTCGGGGATTGTTGCGTAGGCGCTTCAGTTCCTCGTAAACCTTGCGGGCTTCCTCGTAGTTCTTCTCCTCGGTGTAGATCTGGCCAAGTAAGAAGAGCGAGTCGAGCCGGGCAGAAGCATTGTCGGCATATTCCCGGTAAACCTTGGCAGCGATGTTTTTGGCAGGCCCGTTCTGTTTGCCTTGCTTGAACAACACCCACGCTTCGCCGAGCATCGCCTGGGGCAGGAGCTTGTCGGATGCAAATTTCTTCTGGAACTCCCGGTAGGTCGCCAAGGCGTTATCGAGTTGCTTCAAGTCCCGGTAAGTTTCCGCCAGCTTGAGCAACGCTTCCGGCGCGATTGGACGATCGCCAAACTTATCGACGACCAACCGAAACTTCGCGACCGCATCCTGCGGCCGTTTCAATCCCACCAGACACCAGCCGCCGAAGTAAATCGCGTTCGGCGCCAGTGTGCTCAGCGAGTGTTTCTGGCCGGGTTCAAATTCGGCAAAGGCCGCCAACGCTTCCTGAAACTTCCCGGCCTCATAAAACTCCAGCCCTTTTTCAAAGGCGACTTGGGTAGGGGCTTTGGGTTCGTCAGCGGCGTGGGCGGGCACCCCGATTAGAGCGATCAGCAGAGCCAGCAGGAGAGTGAGGAAGCGAGTCATGGTTTCGCAGGCGCCTCGGCGAGCGGGCGGAACGCGACCTTCGTCAACTGGGCCAGTGCACAAGCATCCAGCGCGGCAATGACGTCCTCATAAACAGTGTCGGGCTCGGCTTCGATGATGATGCGGACTTTCTGGCCGACGCTGGCGAGAGTGAGCATGGCGTCGCGCAGGCTGATTGAATCGAAGGAGCTGCCGCCATTCACGATGATGTTGTCTCTGTCCTTCACGTGAAGGGTGTATTCCAACTCCTCGCTGACCGCCGCTTTCGCCGCCGTCTTATAAACCGGCAGGTTGGCGTCGATGCGGCGTTCCTCGACCTTGAACTGCGAGAAGCTCATGTAGAAGATCAGCAGGATCAGGATCGTGTCGATCATCGGGATGATCTCGACGCGACCGCGTTTGGCATGCCGGCGATTCAGCTTCACTTACCGCCCTCCAGCGTCGCGAAGGTCACGTCGACAATCCCGGCCTTGGCGCACATCTTCATGAAATCGCTGATATCCTTGTACTTCACGTTCGACTTGTCGGCACGGAGGACGACGCTGACCTTCTGGTCTTTCGGCACCGTCTCTTTGAATTTCAGCAACAAGCCCGGCAGTTGGGTGAGTTTGTACTCCGCCTTATCCAAGGAGATCGTGTCGGCTTCGATCAGGTTCACGACCACGTTACCGGGGCGGATGTCCAGCGTCGAACCGGCCTTGGCTTGGGGCAGTGTGATCTTGCTTTCCTTGGCAGCGTCGGCGAAGCGCGAGAACGTCATGTAGAAAATCAGCAGAATGACGATCGTGTCGATCATTGGGATGATCTCCACGCGACCGCGCTTAACTCTTCGGCGCTTCAGCTTCATGGCTGAATGTTTAGTGACCGGCGGACGATTTCAGGATGACCATCAACTCGGACAAGCCCTTTTCCATGTCCATCAGAATGGCTTCCTTGCGGCCGGTAAACCAGTTGTAGGCGAACAGGGAGGGAATCGCGACGAGGAGACCGCCGGCGGTGTTGACGAGCGCTTCGGAAATACCGCCGGCGAGCTTGGTCGGGTCGCTCATGCCGATCGCGGCCACGATGCTGAACGACTTGATCATACCGATGGTCGTACCGGCCAGCCCGATCAGCGGACACATTGTGACGAACGTGTCGAGCTGGGGCAGGAACTTCTCCATGTTGATCAATTCCTTCGTGACGTAGCCCTGCACGAGCTGCTCAATCTGCTCGGGCTCATAGCCGTCCCGGGCTGCGCCCAGCGTCGCGCGGAAGATGTTACCGGAAATTCCCGGCGCATGCTCGATGGCGGCGAGCGCTTCGCTCATCGTGCCGGCCTGCTTGACCTTGTTGAGAATCTCGTCGGTGTTACCGGCGGCCTTCCGGTAGTACATGAACCGCTCGATGATCAGCGTCACCGTGGCGACGGAGCACAATCCCAAGATGAGCAGGGAAGGGCCACCGTGCTTGATCATGTCCCACGCGGAGGTGGACTTGACCTTGGGCTCGCCAGCGGCGGCTGCTTCCTCAGCAGCAAACGTCGCGGTGCTGGCGGCGACCGTGGCAATGAAGGTGAGAGCTAGAATGCGCAAAGCGCGAAACGATGACTGATGCATGGATTCTCCTCGATTAAGAAAGCGTGTCGGTGACGTGAACACGCCGTTGTATATAAAAGTTCGTTGCATTCATGACAACAACTTTCCACATTTCTGCCGTCGATTGTGCCGGGAGGGTTGCCTCCCGGCACAAGCGGCGGCAGGCGCCGCTGAATTTCTGACTATGCCTTGGCGGCTGCGTCCTTCTCCGCCATCGCAGCTTTCCGGCTCAACCGGATCTTGCCCCGGTCATCCACGCCGATGACTTTCACCCAGACTTCGTCGCCCATCTTGCAGACGTCTTCGACTTTATTGACACGGTGCTCGGCCATTTCGCTGATATGGAGCAAGCCATCACGATCCGGCAGGACTTCGACAAACGCGCCGAATTCCTTGATCCCAACCACTTTGCCCCGGTAGATCTTGCCCACGACAACTTCGGCTGTGATCGCCTCGATCTGCTCCGTGGCGGCCCGGGCGGCGTCGCCACTGCTGGAGAAGATGTGGATTGTGCCGTCGTCCTCGATGTCGATCTGGCAGCCGGTGGCGTCCACGATGCCCTTGATGACCTTGCCCTGCGGCCCGATGACGGCGCCGATCTTCTCGGGGTTGATCTTCATGGTCGTGATGCGCGGCGCGTACTTCGACATCTCCTTGCGCGGCTCGGCGATGGCCTGCGCCATCACGTCGAGAATCTTGTACCGGGCTTCGCGGGCCTGCTCAAACGCCTGCTTCGTCAGCGCGTGGCTCAAGCCAGTGAGCTTCAAGTCCGTCTGGAATCCGGTAATGCCCTTGCGGGTACCGGCAACCTTGAAATCCATGTCGCCGAAATGGTCCTCGGAGCCGAGGATGTCCGTGACCGTGAGCGTCTGTCCGGTCTTCTCGTCGGTGAACAACCCGATCGAGATACCGGCCACCGGCGACGTCAGTGGTACGCCGGCATCCATCAACGAGAGCGTCGCGCCGCAGACCGAGGCCATCGACGTCGAGCCGTTGGACTCCATAATTTCGGACGTGACGCGGATGGTGTAGGGGAAATCTGCCTCGGCTGGGATGACCTGCTCGAGCGAGCGTTCCGCCAACGCGCCGTGGCCGATCTCGCGCCGGCCCGGTGAGCCAGTGCGGCCGGTTTCGCCGACACTGAACGGCGGGAAGTTGTAGTGGAGAATGAAGCGCTTCTCGGTCGGGCCACCGGTCCAGCCGTCCATCTCCTGGGTGTCGGACTTCGAGCCCAACGTGGTGAACACGAGTGCCTGCGTCTCGCCGCGCGAGAAGATGGCCGAGCCGTGGGTGCGCGGCAACAAGCTGACTTCGCCGTGCAATGGCCGCAGATCCTTGGCGCCGCGACCATCGGGACGTTTGCCATTCTTGAGGATGGAGGTCCGGATGGCTTCGTACTGGATCTTGTAGAATGACTCGTTCATCTCGAAGTCGCTCACGTCGGCGAACTTCTCCTTCAACCCGGTCTTCATCTTCTCCTTCAGCTCGCTGACTGCCTTTTCGCGGGCCAGCTTGCCGGGGATGAGGATGGCGTTGAGGACATCGTTACCGACCAACGCGCGGCCCGCGGCGAGCACATCCGGGCGGACCGTGTAGAGCTTCACATCGCGCTTCGGTTTGCCGGCAATCTTCTGCAATTCACGGATCGCGGCAGTGATCTTGCGGACTTCGGCGTGGGCGAATTCAATCGCCGCCATCATGTCGGCTTCGGAAATTTCCTTCGCGGCGCCTTCGATCATGACGAGATCGTTTTCGCTACCGGCGTAAACGAGGTCGAGATCGCTCTCTTTGCGCTGCGAGTGGGTGGGGTTGGCGATGAACTGGCCGTTCACGCGACCGACGCGCACCGCGCCAATCGGGCCCGCCCACGGAATGTCGGAGATGGTGAGCGCGGCGGATGCGCCGTTGATCACGAGCATGTCCGGATCGTTTTCGCCGTCGGTGCTGAGCAGGATCGAGATGATCTGGGTGTCGTTGTAGAAACCCTCGGGGAAGAGCGGCCGGCAAGGCCGGTCCACCATCCGGGCGGTGAGGATTTCTTTTTCCGTGGGGCGACCTTCACGCTTGAAGTAACCACCGGGGAACTTACCGGCGGCGGCGGCCTTTTCCCGGTAATCCACGGTGAGCGGGAAGAAATCGAGTTCGTCCCGGGTTCCACTGCTGGCGACGGCGGTGACGAGGACGACGGTCTCACCGTACTGGACGGTGACCGCGCCGTCGGCTTGCTTGGCCAACTTGCCGGTTTCGATGATGAGAGGGGTGGCTCCGATGGAGCACTGAACTTTGTGAGGCATATAGACTCCTGATGCGGCCGGGGGAGAGGAAAGGACTAATGGAATGAAATCGGACGACTCCGTCGTGCGGAATCGCCCGATCTCAATCCATCAATCCACCTGTCCTCAGCCCGACCTTATTTTCTGAGGTTTAACTTCTTGATGAGTTCTTGGTAGCGCTTCGTGTCGGTATGGCTCAGGTAATCGAGCAACCGACGACGTTCGCCCACCATTTTCAACAAACCACGGCGTGAGCTGTGGTCCTTCACGTGCGACTGAAGATGCTCGGTCAATTCATTGATGCGCGCGGTGAGGATCGCCACCTGCACGTCTGCCGAACCCGTATCTTTCGGGTGCAACTGAAATTCTTTGGTAATCTGGTTTTTCTTTTCGACTGTAATCATGGAACTGTTAGTAACTCCGTCTTCCTCCTGAATGGAGATGGCCGTGAGTATAGGGAGGCTGGGGAACCCTGTAAAGCAGCTTTTTGATTTCTCCCTTGCGCGGCGGGTAAGCCGGTCTATTTATAGGCGCCATGCGGAAACTGGCAATTATCGGTCTGCTCCTGACGGGCTTTGCTTTCGCCGATGACGTGGATCGTCTCATCACTGAACTTGGCGCAAAGAAGTACGCCTCCCGGCAGACAGCGCAACAGAAACTCGTTGAGCTAGCCGGTACGGACCCTGAGGCTTTCCTCCAACGTATCGTCCGCGAGTATGCCGCTTCCCGCGACCCGGAGATTCGCACGCGCCTGCGCGAGGCATTGGAGGAACTCGTTGACCGCCATATCTATCATCGGCCGCGCGGTTACCTCGGGATTCGCATGCAGATGGCGATTGTCGCGGAAGTGGACAAGCCCGCGCAACTGCGGATCCAAGTCGCCGATGTGACTGCCAACAGCGCAGCCGAACGCGCCGGGGTCCTGGCTGGCGACCAGATTACCGGTGTGGATGGCAAGCAGTTGGACATGCAGGGAGGCTTGGAGAAATTCACCGATTACATCCGCGCCCAGAAGCCGGGAACCTCAGTGAAACTACAACTTCTCCGCGCTCAAGCCGCGCAAGAAGTACCGGTCGTGCTCGATGCCATGCCTGCCGAAGTGCAGCAACAACTTTTCTCAGACGTGCGAAAGCAGCAGTTTTTCGAGGAATGGTTGCGCGATCAGCTCGCGCGCGTGCCGGCAGCCGATGGGAAAATTGACAAACCATCTCGCGGTCGATAACATAGCGCCGTCATTTGGGACGGGGACGTAGCTCAGTTGGGAGAGCGCCGCAATGGCATTGCGGAGGTCGTGGGTTCAACTCCCATCGTCTCCACCAAACGACCTGGTAAAACGGGTGCCAGAAACGAGTGAGGATGAGGACAGGGTATCAGGGAATGAAAAGACGGGTGTGGTCAGACGGGCAAAGCATCGTTGAGGCGGTTGTGGTCTTGGCTTTGGTGGCGATTCTCGTCGTCACCGTTCTCCGCGGAGTCGGTCAACGAACCGCATCTCAGCTACAATTGGCCAATGACGCCTTGGAAGAACAGGCTGTCGCCAGTGCTACCGGTGCCGGCAACGGCGGCGGCGGCAACGGTTCCGCCCCCGGCTCATCGGGCGATGCCGGTCAAAGCAGTGGCACATCCGCCGGTAGCGGCGCAACTAGCGCCACCAGTGGTGGCGGTGGAACTGCCGGTGGTCAGATCGGCCGCTGACCGCGCACGCTTCCACGTAAATTCAAAAGCCTTGCTTTCGTGGGTTTGTCGCCTACACTGCCGCCTCATTTTTTCATGAACGGCAAGTATCGCAATATCGGCATCATCGCTCACGTCGACCACGGCAAGACCACCCTTGTGGACAAGTTGCTCCGGGAGGGCGGCGCTTTCCGCGCCAATCAAGCCATCGCCCAAGAGGAACGAGTCATGGACTCGATGGACCTCGAGCGCGAGAAGGGGATTACCATCCGGGCCAAGAACGCTTCCGTTCATTGGGGCGACACCGTCATCAACATCGTCGACACCCCAGGCCATGCGGATTTTGGCGGCGAAGTGGAACGCATCCTCGGCATGGTGGACGGCGTGTTGCTCCTCGTCGATGCATTCGACGGACCGCAGGCACAAACCCGGTTCGTGCTCCGCAAGGCGCTCAATCACGGCCTTAAAGTCATCGTCGTCATCAACAAGATCGACCGGGAAAACGCCGACCCGCACAAGGTTCATGACAAAGTCCTCGAGTTGTTGCTGGAGCTCAACGCGACCGAGGAGCAGTTTAACGCCCCGTTTATCTACGCCAGCGCGCGCGACGGTTTTGCTGTCCGCAACGTCGGTGATGAGAGGAGCGGGATGAAGCCATTGTTTGAGACGATTCTCGAGCACGTCCCGCCACCCAAAGTGGATGCCGCTTCCCACTTCCACATGCTCGTCAGCAACTTGGACTGGAGCGACTACGTCGGCCGGATTGCAATTGGCAAAATTCTCGGCGGTTCTGTGAAAATCGGCGACCCGGTCGTCTGCATTCATCGCAACGGCAAGCGGGACAAGGCGGTCGTCACGAAAGTGTTCGAGTTCAGCGGGCTCAAGTCCGGCGAGTCGCTCGTCGGCGAAGCCGGTAACATCGTCGGCATCTCCGGCTTCGAGGAAGTCTCCATCGGCGAAACCCTGTGCGACAACGAAAGCCGGGAGCCCATTCCCTTCACCGAGCTCGATCCGCCAACGATCCAGATGCAATTTGCCGTCAACGACGGCCCGCTGGCCGGCAAGGAAGGTAAATTCGTCACCGCCCGCCACATCCGGGAGCGTTTGGAGAAGGAAGTCCGCACCAACATCTCGCTTTCCTTCCAAGACACCGAAGCCCCGAACATCTTCCTCGTCAGCGCGCGCGGCGAAATGCAAATCGCCGTCCTCGTCGAGCAGATGCGCCGGGAAGGCTACGAGGTACTCGTCTCGCGGCCCGAGGTCATCTTGAAAAAGGAGGGCGACCGGACGCTCGAGCCTTACGAATCACTCTGGGTCGAGGTTCCCAACGAATGTCTCGGCGACGTCCTCCAGTCCCTCGCCAATCGCAAAGCACAAGTTACTAACATGCAGCATCACCCCCACGGCGTCGGCCTCGAAGCGACCATCCCGACCCGCGGCCTCATCGGGTTCGAGACCGACATGGTCAACCTCACCAGCGGCCGGGGCGTCATGAGCCACATGTTCAAGGAATACGGGCCGACCGTGGGGGAAATCCTCACGCGCCTGACCGGGACGCTCGTTTCCATGGAGACCGGCATCGCCACCGCTTGGGCGTTGAACAACATCCAGGAACGCGGCCGCCTCTTCGTCGGGCCACAGGAAGAAGTTTACGGCGGCATGATCATCGGCGAAAACCCCCGCAATGAAGACATGCCCGTCAACCCCACCAAGACCAAGCACCTCACCAACATGCGCAGCCAGGGCGAGGGTAAGGGCATCCAGCTTGAACCACCCCTCAAGATGAGCCTCGAACGCGCGCTGGAATACATCGCCGCCGACGAATACGTCGAGGCCACACCCAAGAACCTCCGGCTCCGCAAAAAGATCCTCGACCCGACCCAGCGCAAACGCAGCGCCCAACGCATCGCGGAAGCTGTTGCCTGATGAACGTCGTTCTGGTCGAACCAGAAATTCCGCCCAACACCGGTAACGTTGCCCGCCTCTGCGCCGCCACCGGCGCAACGCTTCACCTCGTCGGCCCGCTCGGCTTCAAGCTCACCGACAAGGAACTCAAGCGTGCCGGTATGGATTACTGGGAACACGTCACCTGGAAATACTGGGAGTCGTTTGCCGACTTCGAGGTGGCCACGCCTGTGGCCCGGTTCTGGTTTGTGGAAACGAAAAGCGACCGGCGCTACACCGATGTCCGGTACGATTGGGAAGACTACCTGATCTTCGGTTGCGAAACCCGTGGCCTGCCGGCCAAGCTGCTGGCCGCCAATCCCGACCGCATCATCACCATCCCCATGCTCAACCCCCAAGCCCGCAGCCTCAACCTCGCCAACTCCGTCGCCATCGTCCTCTACGAAGCCGTCCGCCAGTGCCGCCCGTCTTGAGTCAGTCCGCCGCGGACCAAAGCCCGATCTGAGCGCCCTTCCAAGCTGACTGTAGCCGCGCTCGGTGAGCGCGGCCCGGCCTTTGATATCGAAAGTGCCGGCCGACTCCGCGACTCGGCAGGCTTTACTTCTGCCTTTACGAGGGAACATGCTATGCCCATATTGCCGCGTAGGCACTTCAAAACAATGAGCTGCCCTCCGGCTCGCCGGTATTCCAGAAGCCAGTATAGGTTGCAAAACGCGATTCACTAAAATGTTGGATAGTAGGCCGATGAACTCATTCAGAAAGTGGGTCAACAAAGACAACGGCCGGTGGGTTCAAATTGGAAACGAGGATCTTAACTACCTGCAGGTTATCGGCTATGGGTGCATGCTCGTCGGTTTCTTATTGCTCCCGATTCGACAGTATCTTTTCCCCTCGATTCCTGTTTGGATTCCAATTGCCGCCTGGATTGCATCTCCTATCTTCATTGCGATGGGGGAACGGAAGAAGAGGAAATAGCTTCGCAGGTTCACGTCTCAACGTATAACGAATGGGTTCAAAGGGGAATGCCGATTTGTCCGTGATGTGAAGCGGTGCGTGAGGCTTGCCGCGGCAGCTGCAGAGAAAGTGCGGTCGGGTTCGTCGAGCGCGGCTGGGACGAGGGTGGGTTTTGTGAATTCGCTGGCGTTACTTCTGCGGCAGGGACTTCTTAATGGAGTCGAACAGGCCTTTGCCGGTTTTCTCGATGGTCTCAACCGCGGTTGAGGTGGCGTTGCTCAGGTTTCGCTTGAGATCGGTGGTGTTGATGCCGAAATCCGGTAGGGGCACGGTGCCGGCCAGCGACATCAGCACGAGACGAGTGATATCGGTCGAGTCGCTGATGTTCTCGTAAGTCCGGTCGAGGTTGAGGGTGAGAGTGCGCTCGGTCGGCTTGGCGCGGCTGTAATCCTTGATCGTCACCTTGCCGAGATGGATGCGGAGCCGGTCGAGTTGGTATTTGGCGGAGGTCTGCTTGTCACCGCCGGCGACGCTCTCTTGGATCTTGGTGACGTTGGAGGCCCCCTTGTTGTTCTTCACGAGGTAGAGATGGTCGATGTGGATGAACAACTCGTTCACGTGATTGCGTCGGACGATGATCGAGGGGAGCCGGTAATCCACATAAAGCTGCGGCAGCTCGGCGAAGTTCGGCTCGGGGAAGTCGGCTGGGTTTTTCAGCACAATCCCGCGCACGTCCACTTTGCTGGTGAACACCCCGACGTCCACCGAGGCAATTTCAATGGGAACCCCGGTCGCTTTCTTGACGCCGACTTCCACCGCACGGCGGGCGATGGAATTCCGCGCGACGTACAAACCGACGGCGATCACCAAGACAAAGATTAGCAGACCGCGGAGCAATTTCTTCACGGCTGGCTTTTAGCCGTTGCTCCCTTCAGAATCAAGGTATGAACAGTGATTTGCTCGGGGCGCACATGTCAATTGCCGGTGGGGTGGATCGATCCTTGGAACGAGGCGCCTCCATCGGCTGTGGCGCCATCCAAATTTTTCTGAAAAACAACATGCAGTGGTCCGGTAAGCCCTATAGCGCCGGTGAGGTGGCGAGATTCCGGGAGCGAACCGTGCCGGTCTTCGCCCATAGCACTTACCTGATCAACCTCGCCGCGACGAACCCGGTATTCCTGCGTCGCTCGATTGCGTCGTTGGTGGACGAGGTGAAACGGGCGGCGCAGTTGGGTGTGCCGTTCATCGTGATGCATCCCGGCTCGCACATGGGAGCCGGGGAGGAGGCGGGACTGCGCCGCGTCGCGCAAAGTCTCGATGCGGTCTTCGCGAAGACATCGAAACTACCGGTCCAGATCGCGCTGGAAACCACGGCGGGGCAGGGGACAAACCTCGGCTACCGGCTCGAACACTTGGCGGAAATCTTTTCGAGCGTCAAACAACCCGACCGGCTGGCGGTGTGTGTCGATACGTGCCACGTCTTCGCGGCCGGTTACGATATTCGGACGGCGGCGGGCTACCGGAAACTGGTCCGCGAACTCGACCGGCTCATCGGTTGTGAGCGCGTGGCGGCATTTCACCTGAACGATTCCAAAACGCCGCTCGGTTCGCGGGTCGACCGGCATGAGCACATCGGCAAAGGTCACATCGGTCTGGCCGGCTTCCAGCACGTGCTGCGCGACCGGCGTTGGCGCGGCGTCCCGATGGTGCTGGAAACGCCAAAGAGCGACGACTTGCATGAGGACGTCGAGAATCTCCGGATCTTGCGCGAACTGCGGTGACTTACCGGTTCTGTTCCAACCACCGGCGGATGTCGCGGGCAAGGGGACTGTTGGGGGCGAGGCGGATGTACGTCTGGTACTGGTCCCGGGCTTTGGCGATGGTGGCCTTGTTCTGCGCGTAGATGGTGGCGAGACTGAGATGGGCCGCGGCATCGTTCGGGTTGGCGGTGACGATGCGTTCGTACTGCGCAATCGCGTCGTCGGTGTACCCTTGTTCGTGGAGGAGGATGGCGTAGTTGAAACGGGCGTCGGTGTAGTCCGGGTTGGCGCGGAGGGCGAGTTCGTAATTATCGAGCGCCTTGTCGGGTTGGTTGGCGGTGCGGTAGCAGATGGCGAGGTTGTAGTAGGCGGTGGCGAATGACGCGTCGGCTTGAATGGCGTCCTGATAGGCGCTGATGGCGGCGGCGAGGTTGTTGCGCTGTTGTTGCTGGACGCCTTTGTTGAAGTAAGCGGTGGCGCGGTTGCGACTGCCGGAGCGCAGTGGCGCCGTGGAAATCGGCGGGCGGGTCTTCTTTACCGGTTCCGGAGTGACGACAGCGACAGGCGGCGGTGGCGGCGGAGCCGGTGGAGGGGTGATTTTCTCAACGACTGGCGCTGGGGTCGGCTTGGGTGGTTCGACCGGGGTTGGTGGTGGCGGAGGTGCCGGCTTGGGCGTCACGACGGCGACCGGCGCCGGTGGCGGCTCGGTGAGTTTGGCCAATGCCTGCCGGACAGCGTCCCGGTGTTCGGACTTCGGCGCGAGTTGCAGGTATTTCTGGTAATGGGCGGTCGCGTCGCTGTTTTGCTTCAGGTACGTCTGCTCGATGACGGCCAAGTTGAGATAAGCCGGCGCGTAGTCGGGCGCGATTTCGATGGCTCGCGAGAGGTGCCGGTGCGCGGCTTGGTAGTCGTGGAGCCGGACGTTGACGAGCCCGAGTTGATGGAGTGCCTCCACGGAATTCGTCGTGCGCGCGTACTGGGTGAGGGATTGATCGGCTTGCGACCACGCGGAGGCGCGAATGTAGGCGAGCCCGAGGTGATACGCGGTGTCTGCCGGCGCGTCAGACGCCCGGGCGACTTGCCGGAGTTCGGCGATGGCTTCCTGGGTGTGGTCGAGTTCGAGTTGCGCGAGACCAAGATTGTAACGCGCGGTGGTGTAGTTCGGATTGATTGACAAGGCGCGCTGCAGCGAGGCGACGGCAGCGGCGGGCTGGTCGTCGTGGAGTTGGCAGACGCCGAGAAAGTTCAGGGCCTGCGCGTTGGTGGCGACTTGCGAGAGTGACCTTTCAAAGTGGGCGGCCGCTTTGCCGAACTTCTGCTCCTGAAAATACGCGACGCCCCGTTGGAATTCGTGGGCCGCATCCGGCTTGCGACCGCAACCGGCAGCGAGCAGGACGAGAATTATCAGGGCGTTGACGATTTTCATGCAGACAAAGACTGGGGCGCATCTTATATTCGCGCGCGATTTCCGCAACAGAAAATGACGGAGTGGAACATTCAACCCCGGTCGTCTGCCTGCACGCAGTGTCAGCAGCCGTTTGCTGACAAGGCGGCGTATCACGCTTTGCTGCTTTTCTCGGCGGAAGGCTATCAGCGGCGCGACCTCTGCGGGACTTGCTTCGCGTCGTCGTCCCGGGAAGGCGCGACCTGCTACTGGCAGGGCGAATACAAGATGCCCGCCCCGCCGCCACCGGAACCTTTGGCGAAGGACACTGCCGAGACGCTGTTGCGTCAGTTGCTTGCGTCACCGGATCCAGCGCAAGCACCCGCCCGGTACATCCTGGCTGTGATGCTTGAGCGGAAGAAAATCCTCAAGCACCGCGACACCGTCCGAACTGAAGGCGGCGAGGAGGCGCTCGTCTATGAGCACGCCAAGACCGGGGAATCGTTTACGATCCCGGACCCGCACTTGCGCCTCGACCAATTGACGGAAGTGCAGCAGCAAGTCGCGGCGTTGCTGGCGCCGTCTGCCGCGGTGGTTGACACCGCGCCGGCCGGTGGCTAGAGTCTCGCCCCATTGATTTCGGGTGGCTGGGTAGCTCAGTTGGTAGAGCACGGCACTGAAAATGCCGGTGTCGTCAGTTCGATTCTGACCCCAGCCACCATTTTTTACAGGCACCGACCATGGCTTTCCTGAACTTTCTCGCGGGAATCGCGTTGATGGTCTACGGCATTCGCACCCTGCGAAAGGGGAGCGACCGGGTCTTTGGGGCGCGGCTGCGGCGGATTCTCCAGACGGCGACGCAGGGTAAACTGCGCGCGTTGATGGCCGGGTTTCTCCTCTCGATTCTGATCCCGAGCAGTACCGGCGTCGCGCTGATTTCCGTCGAGGCGATCAGTGCCGGGTACGTTGGCTTGGCGCAATCGCTGGCGGTGATGCTGGGTGCGAACATCGGGTTCACGGTGACGGTGCAACTGCTGGCGTTCCGGTTCTTCATCTACAACGGGTTGTTTCTGGCGGCCGGTATGCCGTTGTTCCTGTTCGGCAAACGCCCGGCCGTCCGCGGCATCGGGCAGACGCTGATCGGGCTGGGATTTCTGCTGCTGTCCATCCAGTTGATTTCTGCGGCGGTCGCGCCGTTGAAGGACAACGCCGACGTGATGGAAGTGATGGGCGTGCTCCAAAACCACCCGTTCTGGCTGCTTGGTTTCACGGCGATGCTCAAGGTCTTGCTGCAAAGCGCCACGGCGACAATCGGCATCGCCATCGCCTTGGTCACGCAAGGCGTGTTGTCGGTGAACGGCGGCGTGGCGGTGGTACTCGGCGCCAACATCGGGATCGGCGTCACGGCACTCATGGCCGGGTTCAAGCGCCCGGAGACGCGCCGGATGGCGATGGGCAATCTAGCCTTCAAAGTTGCCGGGGTGGCGGTCTGCGTGCCGCTCACTACCGGCTTGATCCATCTGCTCGAACCGGTAAGTCCGCAAGGCGACACCCAAGTCATCGCGAACGCCCACACGCTCTTCAATGTTGTGCTCGCGGTGGTCGGCTTGCCGGTGATCGGTATGCTCGCCAAGTTGTTGGAGAAGCTCGTGCCCGACCGGCCCGCGCCGCGCGAAGGACAAGCCCGGCATCTTGAGCCTGCCTACCTGCAAAGCCCGGCATTGGCGTTGGGACAGGCGACGCAGGAGATTTTGCACATGGCGGATTACGTGCGCGGGATGTTGCACGATGCCCGGCGGGCGTTTCAGCAGGGCGACATCGCGTTGTGCGACGAGGTGCAGAAGCGCGACGACCTCGTGGACAATTTGAACAACGAAATCAAAGCCTACATCACCAAGATCTCCGAGGAGTCGCTCACCGCCGAGGAATCGCGCCGGGAAGTCGCTTTGCTCACGTTCGCCAACGACCTCGAAAGCATCGGCGACATCATCGACAAGAACCTCATCGACTTGGCGCGGAAGAAAATCACCCAGCAACTCGAGTTCTCCGCGGAAGGGCGGGGGGAGTTGGACGACTATTTCGGCAAGGTGGTCGAGAACTTCGAGATCGCGACGTCGGCCTTCGCCACGCGCGACCCGGTTCTCGCCGAGAAACTGATGCGGCATAAGCATCACCTCAGCGAAACCGAGCGGGAGTATCGCAACCGGCATTTCCACCGGCTCCATGCCGGCTTGAAGGAAAGCTTTGAGACCAGCGCCATTCACCTCGATGCGCTGACGGCCCTAAAGCGGATTAACTCCCACCTTACCGCCGTCGCGTATCCGATCCTCGAACGAGCCCGGTAACCGCATGACCAGCGCCTTCTACCGGCCGACCAACTGGCTCGAGCCAACCGACTGGGTCACGATCTTCGGGCGCAGCGCCCCGGTCGAAATCGATATCGGTACCGGTAAGGGTGCGTTCATCCTCGCGGCCGCCGCGGCGTCGCCCGACCGGAACTTCCTCGGTGTGGAGCGCCTGCTGGCGCGGCTGCGTAAGGTGGAAGCGAAAGTTGTTCGCCGGCAACTCAACAACGTTCGGCTCTTGCGGCTCGAAGCAGGTTATTTCGTCCGGTACCTCGTGCCGATCGGCTCGGTGGCGGCGTATCACATCTACTGCCCGGACCCGTGGCCGAAGCGGCGCCATCGCGATCGGCGGTTGATCAATCCGGAGTTTGTGGCGCAGATGCACCGGACATTGCAGCCGGGAGGGCTGATCAAGTTTTCCACGGACGACCGGGATTATTTTGATGCGGCGCAGGTGGTCTTCAAAGCGTCCCGGCTCTTTGAGGAAACCCCGGTCGAGCAGCCGGGCGCGGAGCGGTTGACGGATTTTGAGCGGATGTTCGTGGAGCAGGGGCTCGTCATCCACCGCAGCCAGTGGCGTAAGCTCTGACTACTGCGCGAAGATGTTTTCTGCCGCGTTGATGTCTTCCTTGGTGAACAACACGCCGACGTGCTGGGTCTGGCGGAGTTCCTGGAGGATGGCGCTGATGCGCTTCACGGTCTTGGCGGAGTAGAATTTCACCAAGCCCACCGTCGTCTGCTTGCCGAACACGGTGACCAACACGATGTCATCATCTACGGCGGTGACAAGGATGTGGGAGTGCGCGCCTTGCTGGTAGAGCGCCGAGCAATCCGCCTCGCCGACTCGCAGCGCCAACTCGCGCGTGGCGGCGAAGCTGCCGGCGGAGAGGGCGGCGACGATGTTGGGATCGGCGTTGTCGGGTAACTCGCCGTGTTGGCTGAGAATGATCCCGCCACGGTCGATGATCATGGCGTAGCTCGCCTCGGACTTGTCGAGGAAGTCTTCGAGCGAATTGAGCAACCGTTCGGCAGCCTGAATGGTCAGGATCGGTAACGTTGTCATGGATGGTCTCGTGCAGTTGGGCGTTTAACGGCGGGCGATACCGGCCGCGATACCGGACAGGGCCGTGGAGCCGGTTGGCGCGGCGGTTTTCTGGTGCTTGTTGACGCTTTCCTCGGTTTCGCGGGCGAATTTCTGGAGCAACAGTTTCGAGATCGCGTTGAGCGTGGCAAACACGCCCTGGCCGCTCGTGGCGACGCCGACGAAGCTGTTCACGCGGCGGCCCCGGTTGTTGAGCAGGTATTCGAGGTAATGCACCGGCGCGACGTTCGGCATGTCGCGCTTGTTGTACTGGAGGACGTAGGGGATCTGGTCGAGGTTCAGGCCTTGCCGGGCGAGGTTGTCCTGAAGGTTTTTGAAGCTCTCGACGTTCTCTTCCATCTTGTCCCACTGCGAGTCGGCGACGAAGACGATGCCGTCCACGCTGCGCAGCACCAGTTGCCGGGTGGCATTGTAGATGACCTGCCCGGGGACGGTGTAGAGCTGGAACTTGGTCTTGAATCCCTTGATGACGACCGCATTCAAGGGCAGGAAATCGAAGAACAGCGTGCGGTCGGCCGCCGTGGCCAACGACACGAGCTCGCCCTTGTTCTTCTCCTCCACGCGGCTGTGGATGTGGGCGAGGTTGGTGGTCTTGCCGCACAAGGCCGGTCCGTAGTACACGACCTTGAACTGAATTTCTTTATTGGCGTAGTTGATGATGGACATGGTCTTCGACGCTCCTTACACAACGGCCCGTTGCTGACAGAGGCGGGCTAATTCCTCCCCAATCCGGGATAGACGACGCAACAGCGCCTTGCTGAAGCGTTGCGGATCATGCACGACGACGAGGTAAATCGCGCCGGCTTGGAAAATCGTCACGGGCTGCCGCTCGGTGAACAGCGTGAATCGCTGCACCTTGCCGACGCCCA
>OMJI01000074.1 GCA_900299315.1 Verrucomicrobiota bacterium
CACGAAGAACAACTCCCGGGTTTGGCGGTCCCAGTTCAAACGCCCGAACGGCAGTTCGTTGAACCAGAGTCCCACCCCGGTCTGCTCCAGCACCCAGTCAAGCCGCCGATTCAAGTCGGCGATGGGGCGGAGATCTTCCTCCCTGGAAGCCGGCCGCCCCTGGCAAGTCAAGACAGCCCCTCAACTCACTTGAAACCCAAGCGCCCGGACTTTCGCCAGCAACGTTTCGCTCGCGCCGCGCAACGTGAGCCGGGTGTTGTGAAACTCGCGGCGGACCGGATATTCGGCGCGGAGCCTGTCGAAGGCGCGCACGTCCCGGCGCAGCGAGGCGTCATCGGCCACAATGTCGTAGTTGCGGCGGATGAGCTTGCGGAGAACGTCTTCGTCGTCCTCGCCGCTGGAGATGGACATCTCGATCTGGATTCCCGACGGCAGACTCGGTTGCCACGTGGCCGGTAGCTGGAAACGCCGGCAGAGGGCTTCGTAAATCATCCGCGTCCCCGCCACCTTGCCGTCGAAACTGTAGCCGGCAATGTGCGGCGTGCCGAGGTCCACGATGTCGAGCAACTCCGGTGAGATGTTCGGCTCGCCTTCCCAGACATCCAGCACCGCGGCGGGAATCCGGTCGCCATCAATCGCCTTCAGTAACGCCTTGTTGTCCACCACCGGCCCGCGGGACGTGTTGAGCAGCGTGAATCGCTCCAGGTTGTCGTGGTGAAACATGTGCCGCGTGGTCTCCAGCAACGGCACATGCGCCGTCACGATGTCGGCCTCCAGCGCGGGTTCGAGAATGCCCAACGGCGGATCGTTGCGGAGGACGCGCATGCCCAGGGCCTGGGCGTACCGGACCACCTTCGAGCCGACGTTGCCGACGCCGACCACGCCGAGCGTCTTGTCGCGGAGCCGGTACTTGCCCCGGTGCGCCAACTCCAGCAACGCCGCGACGACGTACTCCGCCACCGAGTTCGCGTTGCTGCCGGCCGCGCTGGCGAAACCGATACCTCGTAGTGCTAGGTATCGCTCATCCACGTGGTCGGTGCCGATGGTGGCAGTGGCGACGAATTTCACCGCACTGCCGGCCAGCAACGCCTCGTTGACCGGGGTGACGGAGCGGACGAGCAACGCATCCGCCTCGCGCACCGCTGCCGCCGCAATCTGGCGGCCGGGAATGAGCACGACCTCTCCTAACCCGCCAAAAGCCTCGCGAATGAACGGAATGTTGGGATCAGCAATGATTTTCACGTTTGACGGTGTTTGGAGTGGCGATTATCCTGCCGACCCTTTACCGGAGACAATCACAATGTTTATCGTTCACGGTTCGTGGCTGCGGAAACACATGCGGTGGGTTTTGGGTGGGTTGCTAATCATCCTGATCCCCGGCTTTATCGCCCTGTTCACGCACACCGACCGCGCCGAGCCAAGCGGCCGGAAGTTGCCGAAGGTGCGCGGGAAGCCGGTGAACCAGATCGAATACGATAACGCCAAGAACGCGATTTTCGCCCAGTACATGATCAGCTCCGGCGGCCAAATCCCCCGGTCGGCGCGGATGGAAGATTCGCTGGCGCAGGAGGCGATGTTGCGCGTGCTGTGCCTCGAAAAGGCCAAGGCGTTTGGGATTCGCGTCACGGATGATGAATTGATCCGGTACCTCCAGAGCCAACCGTCCTTCCGCAACGAGGCCGGGCAGTTCGACCCGCAACGGTATCAGCAGTTCGTCCTCCGCCTCAGCAACAGCCGCATCTCCGAGGCCGAGTTCGAGGAAGTGATGCGCCAGCAACTCATCGTCGCCCGCCTGCAAGCGCTCATCACCGCCGGCGCGAAGGCCACCCCGCTCGAAGTCCAGCAAGCCTACACGCCGATGCACGAGGCCGTCACGATCCAGTACGTCACGTTCGATGCCGCGGCGCAGGCCAATGTCCCGCCCGTGACCGACGAGGAGGCGCAGGCGTTTTACGACAAGAACAAGAATCAATTCCGCACCGCCGAGAAGGTGAACGTCCGGTACGTCCGCGTGCCGATCGACGTCGCGGCGCAGAAGGTCAGCGACGAGGACGTCACTCAATATTTCGAGCGCAACAAGGCGCAATTCACCAACGACATCGCCCAAGTCAAAGACCAGATCCGCGACACGCTCGCCAAGTCCCGCGCCCAGCGCGCCGCCGGCGACCGGGCCACGGAGCTGACCGTGGCGCTCGTGTTCAAGCCGGACGAGCCGCGGCCGCAGTTCGCCAAGGTCGCGGAGAAATTCAGCCTGCCGGTGACGGAGACCGGTTTCTTCGCCCGCGGCGATGAGGTGCCTGGGGTGAAGGCCGGTGTGGATTTCAACACCACCGCGTTCACCCTCACCGCGATTGCGCCGTTCAGCGACCCGGTCTTGGGTACCGACGGCTACTACGTGCTGGAACTCGTCGCCCGGCAGAAGAGCGACATCATGCCGTTCGCGGACGCCAAGCCGCAGGTACTCACGCAGCTCAAGAAGCAGCACGAGCTCGACGCCGCTGTCAAAGCCGGGCAGGACACCGCGAAGAAGGTGAAAGATCTGCTCGCCGCCGGTAAGTCCTTCGCCGCCGCGTGCGCCGAGTTGAAACTCACGGCCAAAACCGCCGGCCCGTTCACGTTGAGCGCCGAGAAAGTCGATGTGCCCGGTGACATCGCCGTGCGCGAGGCGACGCTCGGCTTGCCGGTGGGCGGCGTCAGCGACTTCATCCGCACTGCCGACGGCGGACTGTTCTTCCATCTCAAGGACCGTCAGGCGCCGGACGCGGCCCAGTTCGAGAAGGACAAAGCCGCGATGACCCAGCAGGTGTTGCAGCGCAACCGCGAGACGATGTGGGAAGCGTGGCTTTCAGAAATCTGGCGCACCGAACAGGTCGATCTCGGCAAGCCGCTCGCGCCGCCCGCCGAACCGGTCAACGAAGAGTCGTAGCCCGCACGAAGTCGGCGAACAGTTGCTGGCAACCCGGCACCTTGTCCACCAGTCGCTCGGGGTGAAACTGAACTGCCCGGTAGTACCGCGCCCCCGGTAGCTCCATCGCCTCGATCGTGTCGTCGTCCGCTCGCGCTGTGACCTTAAACCCGGGCGCGATTCGGTCGACAGCTTGATGGTGGCTGGTGTTCACCCACATCCGCTTGCCCTGCCAATCCAACTCGTGAGCGCGGGCGGTCGGGTCAGGATTGGAATGGCCGGTGATGTGTTGGTGGAGCGTGCCGCCGTGCGCGACGTTGATGACTTGGATCCCCCGGCAAATTCCCAGCACCGGAAAATCGCGACGTCGGGCCTCCCGGCTGAGGAAGATCTCCATGCCATCCCGTTCATCATTCACCCCGGCGACTTTCGGATGGGGCTTTTGGCCGTAGCGCTCCGGGTTCACATCTCCGCCACCGATGAGCAGCAACCCGTGGCTGTGGTCGAGGTACCACGCCAGTAATTCCTCGTCGGTCGTCAGCGGCATGATCAACGGAATCGCGCCGGCCAGCGTGATCGCCCGGCTGTAGGAGAGTCCGCAGAATGAACCTTGGCCGTCGAACCGGGATTTCAGTTTGATGGACTCAGGCGGGATGGCGATGATCGGTTTCTTCACGCCGCCACCCATACACCATCGCCACCCCCGCAAGCAACCCCACCGCGTATCCATACGGCAGGCCGACGCACATCAGCCCCACCAGCATCGCGATGAACAGGTCGCGCTTCGAGCCGCCAATGTCGCGGACCAGAAGGAGCAAGGCTAGCCCCTCAAACGCGAGGATCACGCCGAGAATCGGTTTGGGAAATACCTCGATCACCTCGGCGAAACTGCCGCTGAAAAATAATCCGAGCGTCAGGTACATCAGGCCGTAAATCACCACCGACCCGCCCGTCCGCCCGCCAAACGTGTAATGTCCCGCAAGCCCACCGGACCCGTGACAGGTCGGCACGCCGCCGAACCACGGATTGATCAGGTTCATCGCCGCGTAGGTGAAACTGATCTGGCGGATGGACAGTTTGCGGTCCGGGAAGAAATCCTCCGCTACCTGCCGGGTCGCGAGAATCGAATTGCCCAGCGACAACGGCAACTGCGGAATCGCCAGCACGACCAGGCCGGTCAGCAGCGCGTCCCACGTGACGGCGTGAATTTGCGGCAACCGCAGCCCGATCCCACCGGCCACCGCCGCGAAGTTGATTTTGAAAAACGCCGCGTACACCACGCCGACCGCGATCACAAACAGCGCGGCCGGGAATCGCCGGTTGCCCAGCAACACCAGCGTGATCACCAACCCCACCGCCGCCAACACGTACCCGACCGTCCCGTCCGCACGCACGTAATCCTTCACCGCCAACATCGCGAGCTGGAGCCCCAACCCAAATTGAATCCCGCGCACCACCGTCTTCGGCACCACGCGCGCCAGCCATTCGATCAACCCGGTCACGCTTAGCACCAGCATGATCACGCCCATGACCAGCCCGCCGGCCAGCAACGCATCCCCGGTTACTTGCCGCGCAATCACCAGCGCCGCCATCGCCTTCAAGGGCTGCACCGGCATCGGCATCCCGTACACCAAGCCGGTCAGGATCTGCATCGACCCAAACATCACCAACACACTCGCGCTGTCCAGCCGTGCCGCCAGGATCATCCCGACGATCAGCGGCAAGTCCGTCCCGATATCGCCAAAGGCCCCGGCCAGCTCGTTCCGATCAAACCGAATCCGGTCACGCAGCGTCATTCGTCTGGCTCCTCAACATCCTCAATCTCCACCGTCTGCTCCCGCTCGACCGCCGGCTTGCCGGTTCCCTGCTTCTTCCCGCGCCGTCGCCACCCACCGGATTGCTCGTGAATCCAATTCTCGATCTCGTACGTCACACCCCGGCAGCCAGCAATCCCGCGCAACTCCGTGTCCAGCTTCCGTAGACCACTCTCGCTTCCCTCCTGATCGTCGCCGGCGGAAACCGACTTAAAAAATCGCCCCTGAAGATGAATCTGCCCGCGCGTCACCCGAATTCGCAATCGGGGCAAATCAAACCAGTTGCTCGTCACCACGCGCCGCGCCCGGTTCAGGATGGATTTGTCATCCAACACGGCGGCGACTCTATCGGGGGGAAAGCGCGTTGACAAGCGGGCGCAATGGCGGTACACCTTTGCCCTCGCGGGCGCTTAGCTCAGCTGGCCAGAGCACCTCGTTTACACCGAGGGAGTCGGGGGTTCGAGTCCCTCAGCGCCCACCAGCAGTGACATCGGATTTCGCGACGCGGGATTCGGATTTTTCACCCAACGGGGGTGTAGCTCAATTGGTTCAGAGCGCTGCCCTGTCACGGCAGAGGTTGCGGGTTCGAGCCCCGTCACTCCCGCCATTTTCGCTAGGGAATCTAGCGATTCTTCTACTCCTATCCTTCCCCACCTATCAAGGGGAATCGCTACCTATCAAGGGCAAATCGGGCCGTGCCTTGATAGGTGCGCTTGATAGGTGAACGCCTTTGCCGGGAACTTTGGGGGGGAGGGAAAATCTTAAATCGCCAGTACCCCGTAGGATTCCTTGCGCTGCCCGCTTATGAGACAAAAAAAGCTCCTGCCGATGTCGGCCCCGTAAACACCCGGCAATCGCTCGACGTTGGCGCTGGTGGCTTTGACAGTGGTGGGAGCTAGACTTCGCTTGCATTCATAGTCAGCTCTGCCGTAGATGGTATGCAGAGGAGATGGCCTATGAAAGCCCTGATGATGTGTTTTGGATTAATTGTGAGCTTCGTGCTTTTCATTCCTAACTGCATTGGCGTTCTTGGTAGCACTGAGCGCTGGTATGTTGAGAAGTACAAAGATGTGTCCCCAGAAACTAGTGCGTCAGCTGGGCAAACCAAGCGGATTAGGTGTAAGACTAGCTCCTATGAGGACGTAGAAAAAATTGTTGTAGAGCTACGGGGTGGCTTCGCGATCAAAGAGATATGGTATCTGAAAAATTGTGAAGATACTGCTGCCATTGCAAAACGGATAGTGGGGCAAGAAATCGTTCCGAGTTTGAAATGGGAGAAAGTTAATGACAAAGAGAATCCCGACGTTCTGTATCGGCGAAAAGATGGTGCAGAGATTGAGAAGCGCCTACAGCCTGGCCCCCCGGGCCCATATTCACGTCCTCGTTGTCGCGTCATTCTTCGTATCAAGGGAATAGAAGCCGACTAGGCGGAGATTGCATTGACGTTGGCCGCTTGGTGTGTGATGGGTGCGGCCATGAAGAATCTCCAGCCTGTTGTGATTCGTTGCACGCTGCCCAAGCCATTGCACCGGCTCGTTAAGAACCGCGCTCGCTCAAGGCGGGTGTCAGTGGCGGCATATCTGCGGCACGCCGTCTGTCAGGAACTGGCCCGTGTGGATTGGCCGGTGATGGCG
>OMJI01000075.1 GCA_900299315.1 Verrucomicrobiota bacterium
CGGCTTCGTCAGCCCGTACCATTTCTCACGCGCCTTCCAGCAAACCTACGGCGTCCCGCCGCGCGATTACCGGGCGGCGTTGCTGGCCGGTAAGCCGGTAAAGCAGAACCCCATCGTCCGGCTGCTACCGCTCAGGGCTTGAAGCCGATTGCGTCGAGGAACGCACGGGCGGCGATCAAGTGGCCGGTGGTGTTCGGATGAACGCGGTCCCAGCCGATGGTGGCCGGGTAAACGGTGGTGAGCACCTTGTCGAACGCCGCCTGCGTGTCGCAGAACACGGTTTTGTGTTTCGTGGCGATTCGCTTCACGATCCGGCCGTACTCATCAAGACGGGCGCGCATCCTGTCCTTGCGACTCGGTTCGAGGTAGAACGGCGTCATTAACACGATGCCGGTGACGCGCGGCTTGGTGGCCGCGACCAGTTCATCCAGCGTCGCCGCGTACTCGTCCGGCAGGACTTGGCCCTCAACGAGCAACGGCGTGTCGAACTGCCGCCACACGTCGTTGACGCCGATCATGATGCTGACCCAATCCGGCTCGCGGGCGAAGACGTCCGCTTCCCACCGGGCTTTGAGGTCGCGGACGGTGTTGCCGCTGACGCCCATGTTGAGCACCCGGATCTTCTTCTCCGGACAAAGCGCCCCGAAATGCGCATCCACCAGCGACACGTACCCGGTACCCAACGCGCCGAACAGGCCTTCGCCGGCCGGCTTGGCGCGGTTGCAGTCGGTGATCGAATCGCCGATGAACAGGAGCTTGGAGTCGGGCTGGATCCTCATCGAGCCGCCCAGACCATGCCGCGCCGCTGGATTTCCTTGGCCTCCGGTACATCGAAGTCAGCGGCGACATGGCCGAGCGACGAGTAGAACACGCGGCCCTTGCCCCACACGCGTTTCCAGACGACCGGCATCACGGTACCGTTGACCCAGGGAGCTTCGAGACAGTTGAACGTCGTGGTCGCGAGCACTTCGTTGCCGGGGTCGGTGTGCATGTAGTACTGCTCGGACTTCATCTGGAAATCCGGAATACCCTTGGTGATGGGATCGTGTTTGTTCGTGATGTTGACCGTGTAGTCCCGGATGTTGTCCGGGTGCGCGACCCACTGGCCGCCGGTCATGAACTGGTAGGTGGTGTTGTTGCGGAACGAATCGCACATCCCGCCGTGCCAGCCGGCAATCCCGACGCCGCCCTTGACCGCCTCGATCAACCCGGCCACCTGCTTGTCCGACGGCGTGCTGTCCATCGTCCAGATCGGCGTCACCAAGCTGAGCGACTCCATGTAATCCTTCTCCAAGTACACATCGAGCGAGTTGCTCACGCGCACCTCGAAACCTTCCTTCTCCAAGATCGGCCCAAAAATCTCCGCGCACTGTTTCGGTTGATGTCCGTCCCAGCCGCCCCATACGATCAATGCTTTCTTCTTCATAGCGTTTCCCTGTTACTGTTTTCCACGAGCCAGACCTTGGGTGGTGAGATACCGGTAGCTCTTGCGGACGGCTTCCATCATGTCGGTCGCGCATTCATCCAACTCGATAATCAGCCATTCCGCGTTGCTGCCGGCCGCCTTGATCGCAGCCGGGACGTTGACTTTGCCATCACCCACGGCGGTCATCGGTTGGCCGATGACGCACGGGCCGTCCTTGATGTGGAGGACGGGAGCGCGCTTGCCGATCTTCTTCAACTCGGCCGCGGGATCAGCGCCGGCGGTCTGCGCCCAGTAGATGTCCACTTCGAGGAACAAGGCCGGGTCGCAGTGGTCGAGCAGGATTTCGTAGGCGTACCGTCCCTCGACTTTCAGGAATTCCCACCAGTGATTGTGAACGCCCCACGTCATGCCGTGCTTGGCACAGGCCTTCGCGGCGGCGTTGAACTTGGCGGCGGTTTCCTTGATCGCGGCGGCGGTCTTGAATTCGTTCTCCCAGAAGCCGCCGATCAACCGCTTGCAGCCGAGCGCCGTGGCGGTCTCGATGACTTCCTTTTCCTTGTCGCCGACCGGCAGCGGGTAGTGGCCGCTGGAGACTTGGAGGCCGAGGTCTTTCAGGAACTTGGCGAAGTCGGCCGGGGTGGTGCCTTGCGGAACCCCGGCGGTCTCGACGCCGACATAGCCGGCATCCGCGATTTGCTGGATGACCGGCTTGTAGCCGTTTTTCTCAATCAGGTTGCGGACGGTGTAGAGCTGGATGGAGATGGGCGAGGGCATGTCAGTATTTCCCGTAGAGCGGCCCGAAGTTCTGGCAGGCGCGGAAGTCGTCGGAGCCGAATTCGACCCAAGCGCTGGGGCGGAAGATTTTCTCTTCCGGTACGTTGTGCATGTAGACCGGGATGCGGAGCATCGACGCCAGTGTCATCAACTCGCTGCCGATGTGGCCGTAGGCGAACGCGCAGTGGTTAGCGCCCCAGTTGTTCATCACCGTGTAGGCGTCGCGGAACGAACCGCTGCCGGTCGTGTTCGGGGCAAACCACGTGGTCGGCCAGGTCGGGTTGGTGCGCATGTCGAGCGTGTTGTGGACTTCCTCCGGTAACTCGACGGTGTAACCCTCGGCAATCTGCAACGCCGGGCCGAGTCCCTTGACGATGTTGATGCGCGCCGACGTGATCGGCATGTTGCCGCGCGTGCGGAACCGGGTGCTCCAGCCGCCGCCGCAGAAATACTCGGTCACCGCCGGGCACCATTCGGTGTTGTCGAGGCAGGCCGCGGCTTCCTCGGGCGTGATCTCCCACCACGGCTTCATCGCCGGCTCGCCGTTGATGGTCTGCTGGCCGGTCGCGTCGAGCGCCGCCGGGCCGGAGTTGATCAGGTGGAGAATGCCGCCTTCGGCCCGGCCTTTGAGCTTGTGGCCGGTCACGCGTTTCACGGCGTCCGGGCTCCAGTACGTGCGCACATCGGCGAACACTTGCGCCCCGCCGGTGAGCAGGTGGCCGAACAACATCGTCGCGCCGTTCAAGCAGTCGTTCTCGGTGGCGACTTGGAAAGGCTGC
>OMJI01000076.1 GCA_900299315.1 Verrucomicrobiota bacterium
CGGTTCTCCCCCTCACCGCGGGCGGCTACAATATCCACAGCGCCGCTCCCCTCCACCGGAGAGGCCGGGGATGGGTTCCGAGAAGCCTCACGCCAAGCCGCAAAGACGCCAAGGCCGGGAAGACTGGCAACAAAAAGGCACGAAGCAGCGACGACCAGACTTACCACGGAGACACGGAGACACAGAGCATCCAGGAGGCGCGCCACTCCTGCGATGACTGCAGCCGCGAGCGCTGACCGCGGCCCCGCGCTCACCTAGTACTCCGCCATCAACGCGGGCGGCTACAATACCCCCAGCGTGCCGCTCCCCTCCACCGGAGGGGCAGGGGTAGGTTCCCCAAAAATTAGCCACGAAGAGCCACGAAGGAGCACAAATTCACAATAACCCGGTAGGGCGCGGTGCCCCCACCGCGCCGTTCTCCCCCTGAACCCCGGATTAGCGCACCGTGAAACCGACGCGCGTTACCTCAACCGCGCCGGTCGCCGACTGTAACCATCTCAGCCACGCCAGCAATGTCGACGCGCGTCGAGACGGTGTGCTCTGCCGGACTTCCGAGTGACGCTCGATCAACTGCGCGATTTGCTTCTTGGTGACCCCAGCCCCACCGGCCTGTTCGGACATTTCGAGAACAGCGCGCATCGGGGGGAAGTTCGCCAGCAATCCGGCCAGCAGTTTGCGGCGCTCGTCGGCGGGACGGGTGACGTACTCCCGGCCAAGATCCGTCAGCTCGTACACGTTTCCGCCGTGGTAGGGGCGACCCGCCGGGTCGCCCGCTTCCCGGGCCGTCGGACGAGCCGGCGGCTCGTCCCTACCAAGAACCAACAATCCCAGGAACTCGGCGGCTTGCCGGTAGTAGCTGCTCTGGCGCGGGTCGAACTGGTAGTGCGCCGCCACCTTCGCCGACGTGTTCACGCCTTGCGCGACAAGCAGCGAAAAACGGAAACGACCTTCAACACAGAGGCACAGAGTTCACGAAGAGCAACGACTTCCAATTTCTTGTCTCTGCGTTCTCTGTGTCTCTGTGGTTCAATTCCGCTCCGAAGAACCACGATCGAACCCGCTTCTGCGGAATCTCCAGCTTCCATTTCCGGTACGGATAGAAAAGTTGCCGGAAGTCGAAACCACGAACCTTGACCAGCCGATCCGCGTTTGATCTACTGACTGGATCAAATTTATGGCTGCTGCGACTATCAAACTCTTCCTCCCAAAAGGAGAGGCGCAAAGCCTCCGAACGGCTGAACTTCTCAACTGGACTGGCAAAGCGATTGCCGGCCCGCGCTCGGAACTAGACGATTTGCTCGCCCGCGACGAACTCGACAAGTCTGGCGTGTACATTCTGATTGGCGTTGACGCAGACACCGGCAAGCAGGCGGCATATATCGGCGAAGCGGAAGTCGTGCGCGACCGGCTCAAGCAGCATCGCGAGAAGGAATTTTGGGTGCAGGCCATTGCGTTCGTCAGCAAAGACGAGAACCTCACAAAGTCGCATGTCCGGTATCTGGAAGGTCGACTCATTGAAGAAGCGCAGACGGTCGGACGCTTCTTCGTCGTCAACGGCCAGTCCAGCGGGTCAAAACTTCCCGAGTCTGACCGGGAAGACATGGAGGTTTTTCTGTCGCGCATCCGGCAACTCTTGCCGGTGCTTGGCTGCGACATTCTCACGCCGCTGGTGGAAACCCACGCCGGTATTCCGCAGCGGCCGTTGCTTGGAAAAATCAAAGGCTGCAGTTCGCGCGGCCAGCGCACTGCAAAAGGCTTTGTTGTGTTCGCCGGTTCGGAAGCGGTGACCAGCTTGCGACCGTCTGCTCCAAGTTACATAGTGGAAGCGCGAAACCAACTCAAGACGGACGGAACGCTCTTGGAAGAAGGCGACAAATTGCGGTTCACGCGCGACGCCGAATTCTCCAGCCCAAGTATGGCCGGTGCGGTTATCTGCGGCGGTCACGTCAACGGTCTGACGTTCTGGAAAGATAAAGACGGAAGGGAACTTAAGGAGATTGAAGCCAGCAGCTAGTGCTACCGGAATTCGACCATCGCTAAAGCCCTCGATGTGCGGATGGCCAAGCTCGTCGAAAAGTTGTAGTCGCCCCGCTTTTCCCTCACCGATTCTGTTCCTGATTATTTTTCGTGTGGTTCGTGTCTTTCGTGGTTGCTCTCTTCCGGTCTTGGTGCCTTGGTGGTTCACCCGCGCCCTACCGATGCCGGATGAATTTCACTTCGGCTTGGCGTAATCGACCATGCCGGTGATGTCGATGATCACCACGGGCTCGTTGCCAACCACCCAGGCATCGTGACCGGGCGGAATTAGCGAGATGTCGCCCGGCCCGAACTCGTCGTGCGAGCCATCGTCCATCACGACGTGCAGGCGGCCGGCGACGTGGTATTGCAGGTGCGGCGCTTCGCGGCTCTTGGTTTTCACCAGCGGTTTGACGCAGGTGGACCATTTCCAACCGGGCTGCAGCGTCGCCCGGCCAAACTCGACGCCGCCCAGCGCGGCGACTTCGACGACGCCCTTGTCGAAGGTGCGTTTCTCGTCCGGTTTCGACAGGTTCTTCTTCTGCATCTTGCTCATGACGGTTCTCCTTTCAATCCAAACCTCTCGGCCTCAGCACGGCCGTACATTTTGCCGGATTCTTCACTGCGACCGTAGGTCAACTTAGGCGGGAAGCCCCCTCCTGACAAACCGATTTGGCACGGTCGCCAGCAGGAACGCTGTCTCTGTGTAGCGTGCGCTGTCTCAGCGCAGCCGGGCACGCGACCACGAATCTCGGCGTGGGGACAGCCGACGCTGCACCGGTACCGTTGACTGGTGGACGAAACTGCTGCTACGTTCCGTCAGTCGCAGCCAAACATTAGCCACGGAGGAATGTCATGCCGCACATGCTGGTTCGTCACAAGGTGCAGGATTTTGCGAAGTGGAAACCCGGGTACGACGCGCATCTCCCCGCGCGCCAAGCCGCCGGGCTGACCGAGCGGATGCTGTCGCGCAACGCGGACAACCCGAACGAAGTCATCTTGGTATTCGAGGCGAAGGATCTCGGCAAAGCGCGCGCCTTTGCCGCCTCGCCGGATCTGAAACAGAAAATGCAGGAAGTCGGCGTGATCGATAAACCGGACATCTGGTTTCTGACGTAGCGAGCAGCCTTCGCGACTTCGCGCCTTGGAGTGCAACTCGCCGAAACCCACCCCCGGTCCCTCCAAGGAGGGGAGCGGAACTGCGGAATTATTGTTGCCGCCCGCGTTGCGGGCGGATAATCCGGGAAAGACGAAGCCGCGGTCAGTGCCCGCGGCTACAGTTATCCCATGCGGCGCTCCGTACCGGGATTCCTTTTTGTAGGGGCGCTTCTGCGAAGCGCCCGATTCTCTGAACTAAGCGCGCTTCACAGAAGCGCGCCTACATTACGTCTGGGGACGCAACTGCGGGAAGAGGATCACGTCGCGGATGCTTTCGCTGCCGGTGAGCATGATGCAGAGGCGGTCGATGCCGACACCCATGCCGCCGGCGGGGGGCATGCCGTGTTCGAGGGCGGTGAGAAAATCTTCGTCGAGTTTCTCGGCATGGCCTTCGGCTTGGGCGAGCAGGCGTTCGCGCTGGACGACCGGGTCGTTGAGTTCGCTGTAACCGGGGGCGAGTTCCTGGCCGTTGACGACGAGTTCGAAGACGTCCACGAGGCCGGGGTTCTCTTTGTTCTGCTTGGCGAGGACGACGAGCTCAGCCGGTAGGTGCGTGACGAAGGTCGGGTTGAGGAGCGTGGGCTCGATGGTCTTTTCGAAGACGGCGTTGGTGACTTCGTAGTCGGGCGCATCGGGCGGGAACTCGACGCCCATGTTGAGCGCGCGGGTCTTGCGCTCGCCGGGGCTGATCTTGAACCAATCGGCGCCGACGCGTTCCTCGACGAGCGTCTGGTACCGGACGCGGCGCCACGGCGGGGTGAGGTTGATTTCCTCGCCGTCGTACCGCTTGATGACGAGCGTGTCGAAGACGTTCTCGGCGACGGTGGTGATCATGCCTTGCACGAGTTCCATCATCGTCTCGTAATTGCCGTAGGCCTGATAGACCTCGAGCATGGTGAACTCGGGATTGTGCCGGCGCGAGATGCCCTCGTTGCGGAAATTGCGGTTGAGCTCAAACACCTTTTCAAACCCGGCCACGAGCAGGCGCTTGAGATACAGCTCCGGCGCGACGCGGAGGAACAGGTCGATGTTGAGCGCTTCGTGATGCGTGAGGAACGGCTTGGCGGCGGCGCCACCGGCCAGCGGTTGCATCATCGGCGTCTCGACTTCCATGAAGCCGTTGTCGGTGAGGTACCGGCGCACTTCCGCGACGATCTTGCTGCGGAGTTGGAACGTTTCGCGAACTTTGTCGTTGAGAATCACATCGAGATACCGCTGGCGCAACCGGGTCTCGACGTTCTCGATGCCGTAATACTCCTTCGGCAAGGGCCGGATGGCTTTGCTGAGCATCTGCCAGCTTTCGACGCGGACGGTCAGCTCCCCGGCATGCGTGAGGAAGAGCTTCCCGGCCACGCCGATGATGTCGCCGAGATCGACGCCGTGCTTGAACAGGTCGAACTGCTCGTCGTTGAGGACTTTCTTTTGGACGTAGAGCTGGATTTTCCCGGTCGAGTCCTTCAAATCGAGGAACATGCTCTTGCCCATGTCGCGATGGCTCATCACGCGACCGGCCAAACGCACGTCGCGCTCGGCGGTCGGGTTGGCGCGCGCGGCGGCGATGGTCTCGCTGGTCTCGTAGAGTCCGCCGTAGGGATCGATGCCGCGTTCCAGGAGTTTGGCGCGTTTTTCGAGACGCGCCTTGATGAGATCGTTTCCGGGTTCCATAGCGCCGCGCAGAATAAGCCAGCGTCCCGGCAGCGGCAACGCTAATTCGAGGCGTCCGTGCCGCTGTGGTACCGGCTGAGGAATTTGTCGAATACTCCCGCGAGCAGCGTCGCCTGTTCGCGCGAGTTGGCGTGCAACTCGATGAGATGCGCCCGGCCAGCCTTCCGGTACTCCAGCGCCTTCACCACCGAGATGCTGTCCCGGAGCGTGATTGTGTATTCCATCAACATCGCCGGCTCGCCATCCATCATCTGCAACGTCGTCCCCACCAGTTGCCCGAACAACCCGTCCGGATAGGCAATCTTCAGCCGCTGCGCGAACGCCGCCTCGACTTGCGGCTGATCGGTCTTTACCAACGCCGGCCAATCCGTCCCGCTCACCACGACCGTGATCGCGTCCTTCCCGTTCACCAGCCGCAACCGCGACTCGTCCGCCGCGGCCGTCTGCTCCGCGACGTTCCAACCGGTCGGCAACCAGCAGGTAAAGCGGCCCTGCGCATCGCGATACTCCGACGCGTCCGGCTTGGGCGGGACGACCGGATCCACGATCACTTTGGGTTCGATGGCCGGTTTCACCGGCGTGGTCGTGACCGCCGGCGAGGGCACCGGTTCCGACCACTTCTGATACAGCCACACCACCAACCCGAACACGGCCACGGCCGCCAACGTCAACGCCGCCAGCGCCGCCAAGGATGTCTTCCGCCGCGGCGACTCCGCCAACGGCACCGGCTGCGGTTCCGCGACCGGCGCCTGGGCCGGTTTCGGCGCGCGGCGCTGCGCTTCCATCACAAGGTTGTAAAGACTGGCGCGCGCCACCGCCAACTCCGACTTCCACTTCCGAATCTCCTCCGTCTCGGCGCCCGGCGACTGCCGGCCAGCTTCGACGATTTTCTTTTCCAAGCCGGCAATCTGCTCCTCCAACGCCTGCCGCCGGTCGCCTTGCGGGGCCGGGGCGGCGGGCTTGAGCGCAACTTCCGTCTTCGGCTTGGCCGGTGACAGCCGGAGATGATCGAGTTCCGCCTTCGTCTTCGTCAGCTCGACGCTGACTTCCTTCAACCGCGCCTGCGCCTCGGCCAACTCGGTGACCAAGCGCTTGTCCTCGGCCGGGGCCGGTGGTTTTGCCACGCCGCGCGGCGTGATGACGATCTTGGCGGTTTCCTTCTTGGCCGCCTCGATTTGGCGTCGCGCCTTCGCGAGTTCTTCCTGCGCGGCCTTCGCCTGCGCCGCCTCGCGCTGCGCTTGTTCCCGGGCTTGGATCATCTGCTGCTCGACGCCGGTCAGTTGCGCCGCCAGTCGCTCGCGTTCACCGGACAATTCCTGCACGCGACTCGCGGCCTGCCGGGCCTGCTCCAACTCGGTGCGCAGCTTAGACAATTCCACCTGCGTTTCCGCCGAACCCGCACCGGACTTCTCCAGCACGGCCATCCGCTGCCGGGCCACGGCGATATCCTGCCAAGCGGTATTCAAGTCCTTCTGCGCCCCGGCAAGTCTTGTTTCGAGCGCGCGGTTCTGTGTGGTCAACTCCTCGACGCGCGTGGCCAGTTGTTTCGCGGCGGTCAGCTCCTCCTTCGTCGAGGCGAGCTCGGTGGTGGCGCGTTGCAACTCCGACCGGATGCTGGACTCGCGCTCGGCGGCCTGCGTGCGTTCCTGGGTGATCTGGAGGTTGGCGTTCTCGAGTTGTTTCTGGAGCTGCTGTTTCTCCAGCGCCAACGTCTGCACCTGCGAGCGGACGACGGCAGCTTCTTCCACCTGCTTTTGGGCGGTGGCTAGTTGCGCGGACAACGCCTGCCGCTCGGCCTGCAAGGCCTGCACTTGCGCGGCGGCTTTACGTGCCTCGTCAAGCTCAGCGCGGACCTTGGCGAGATCGGCGTCGGATTTCGTGAGTTCCGCTGCGCCGCGTTCGGCGGCTCGTTTCTGGGCCTCGACCAGTTGTTGCTCGGCGGTGGAAATCTTGGTGGTGAGATCGCGGTTCTGGGCGGTGAGTTGTTCGAGTTGGGTCTGCAACTGTTTGACCCGCGCGGCGTCGGCCGGGGCCGCGCCCGGTGGGGTGATGATGGTGGAGCCGATGGCCTCGTACCGGATGTCCACTTCGCCGAGTTGAATGACGTCGCCGGGGACGAGCTTAGTTTCGAGGACGGGCTTGTTATTGACGCGCGTGCCGTTGCGGGAGCCGACGTCCCGGAGCTTGTACTCGGCCCCGTCGAAGATGAGCGTGACGTGCCGGCGGGAGATGGAGCTGTCTTCGAGGACGATGTTGTTTTCGTCGGCGCGCCCGACGCTGATGGCGCCTTGGGTGAGATCGACTGCCTGGCCTTTGGCCAGCCCGGATTGCACGACTAATCTTCGCGTTGCCATTCCCTGTTTCCCTTAATTGCAAGCCACCGTGCGTCGTGCCGGCCTGATTGGATCTGAACCCTTTCGCATCGTGACACCGTCGTGAGTATCGTGACCCGTCGCGGGTATTGTGCCCCGCCCGGCCTCGCTGGTCAAACGGTTTTGCGGCGGTAACGCAATATTTTTGGCCAAAACCTGCCGGCTGCGCTACTCTGCCGCCGTGATGGCGCGGACGATATGCCTGCTGGCGGTGCTGACCGGGTTGGCCCGGGCGGCAGATGCGCCGTCGTTGTTCAACGATTTCTACAACGTCTCGCTCGGGAGTTACCAAGTCCTGTCGCAGGGCGGCCGACCAATCGGCAATGACGCCAACTGGTTCATGAACCAGATGCTGACGCAGTACTCGAAGTTCTTCTCCAACTGGCAGCGAAAGGACCCCGCCCGGGTCGTCATCTTCAGCAACCTCGCCGACTTCCGCCAGTACGCGGAGTCCACGACCAAGCAGACGCACACGTCGCTGGCCGGGTTCTGCCACTTGGCGACGGACGCGGAGGGCAACCGGTTCTTCGAGCTGGTGACGTATCAGCACAACTCGCTCTGGCGCGTGCTGGCGCATGAAGGATTTCACCAGTTCATCTATTACGAACTCGGCCCCGGCATTCCCACGTGGCTGAATGAAGGGATGGCGCAGTATTTCGAGACGAGCTACGTCTTGCACGGCAAGCTGGTTACCGGGGACATCAGCAAGCCGATGCTCCAATTCGTCCAAAACCTCATCCGCGCCGGCAAGGCGCCGGCGATAGATGAATTGCTGCGGATGAACCAACCGGCGTTCTACGAACGCGCGGAGGTCAACTACCCCACGAGTTGGGCCCTCGCGTATTTCCTCCTGCACCGCGACAACGAGAAGTACGCGGACAGTGACGTGAAACGCTACTTCCTCGACTTGAAATTCCAGAAAGACCCGGTCGCCAGCTTCTACAACCGTTTCGGTCGCGACCCGAAGGCGCTCCAGCAGGAGTTCGAGCGGTACACGCTCAAGCTGCAAGCCCGGTTCTGAGCGCAGCCGGCGCAATAATGAGTAGAATTACCGGCCTCGTTCCGGTACGGTGCCGCGCGGAGGTCGATGCGCAATGGACTGGGTGGCGACATTCAACTGGTACGACTGGGTGGTGGTGGCGCTGCTGTTTTACAGCGTCTGGGGCGGCCTGCGCAGCGGTTTATCCGGTGAGCTGGTGATGACGATCGGCTTGGTGTTGATGATCGGCCTCGCCGCCTGGCTATTCCATCCGGCGGGCAACTGGCTGACGGAACACGCGCATCTGAACCATGACATCGCGGACTTGGTGGCGTTTGTCGGCATCGCGCTCGTGGTGTACGTCATCGCGCTGACCATCCGGCAGATCCTCCGCCGCAAGATGAAGACCGGGCTGTTTTCTTCGCTCATCGAGAACATCGGCGGCGTGGTGGCCGGGCTGGTGCGGATGTTGTTGCTGCTTGGCGCGCTGAGCGTGGGGTTGTGTTTGTTGCCGTCCGAGTTCTGGCACGAGCAAGTCGGCCGGAAGTCCCGGTTCGGCTCCTTCGTGGTCGAGCGATTTCCGTCCGTGAAGGAATCCCTCGAAAGCAAAGCGAAGAAGGATCTGTGGTTCTTGAAGGACATCAAACGCCGGGAAGTTACCGAACCTGAGAAATAAACGCCGTGGCCGGTTTCATTCCTGATCACGTCCTCGAACAGATTCGCCAGGCCAACGATGTGGTCGAGGTGATCGGTGCGTACTTTCCCCTCAAGCGCGCCGGCGCGAACTTCCGCGCCCTCTGCCCATTCCACAAGGAGAAGACGCCGAGCTTCAACGTCAACCAGCAACGCCAGATCTGGCATTGCTTCGGGTGCAGCAAGGGCGGCGACGTGTTCAAGTTCGTGATGGAATACGAGAACCTCGATTTCGTCGCGGCAGTGCGCCGGCTCGCGGAACGGGCCGGCATCCAAATCGAAGTCGCGGAAGCGGCCGGTGGTCCCAGCCGCGACGAGAAGGATGCCCTGCTCAAGCTCCACAACTCCGTCGCCAACTGGTTCCAAGACAATCTCAAGAACGCGCCGGCCGCCCGGGAGTA
>OMJI01000077.1 GCA_900299315.1 Verrucomicrobiota bacterium
ACCCGTTAGAAAACGAGGTAAAATGGGGTGACCGACACGGCAACGTCGTGGCGGGCCTGATTGGTTCGGCGCCGGGCGCAGCCGACGCCGCTCAACAGGAGCATTCCTGCCAGACAAGTTGCGATCACCCTCATGATCGAATTACTGCCAGTCCGCGAGTAACTTCTGCGCCGCCCGCCGCCACGCTTCGCTTTCGGCCTGACGTCCGCTCAAGGCAGGCGCGTCGATGACTTTATGCAACGCGGCGCGGGCTTCGTCAATCTTTCCCGTCGCCTGCAACGCCTCGGCGAGATAAAGCTGGTTTTCCGGGTAATCGGGAGCGAGCGCCACCGCCCGTTGCAGGAAGCGCAAGCCTTTGCGGGGACTGCCGCTGCTCACTGGCGGCCCGGGGGCGCGCACGAGCAAGATCCCCATCACGCGCAGCGGCCCGGCCTCATCGTATTTCTCGTCGATCTCGATGGCGCGCTGCAACGACGTCTGCATCTCCTCCACCGCCTTGACGCCATAAAGCCGGTCGGCATCCGCGAGCAGTCCCACATTGATGGCGTACCAGTAATGACCTTCAACCCGGTCGGGGTTGTCGGTGCGCGCCGCATTAGCCGCCGCGATTCCAAGCTTGGCCGCGGTGATTCGACTCGCTGCCGGACCTTGCTCGGCATCGTGCGCTTGCATTTTCGCCAGCGCGATGCGCCCCTTGAAATCGAGCGGGATGGTGCCGGTCGTGCGGATGGAGTGGATGGATTTACAGCTGATGAGGAGCACCGGTAGCAGCAACAGCACGCGCTTCACAGAAGCGCGCCTACAAGAGGAGGATTGTAGGGGCGCTTCCGTGAAGCGCCCTTGCCGTTCATTGCCCATGGAAAAGCTTGGTGGCTTGCTCCAGACGCGGCGCGTTGACCGGCTCGAACTTCTCCACGCGAATGCTGCCCAGAATCTTCTGCCCGGCTTCGTCCCCGCTCAATGCCAGCAGCGCCGCCTTGACCTTCTCCGCGTCGAGCGTATGAAACTTCACCACCAAGTCGCGCGGCAGTTCGTCGGACTTGTAGATGACCTTCAACTGCGGCCCGAGCTCAGGGTCCTCCGCGAACACCTTCCACGCCGCTTCCTCGACGAGCACGCCGTCGGCGGCCGTCTTCGCGCCTTCGACGAGGTCAAACACCGCGTCCTCGACGCTGCCGGTCGGCACGACGCGCAGTTCGTTGCCGAGCTTGTCGGCCAGCACGACGCCTTTCACGTAACGCTCCTCCGCCGCGAGCGTGGTGGCGATGGTCTTGCCGGTCCAGTCCGCCAGCTTCTCGCTCGCGTCCTTCTTCGCCACGAGGAGGAACCGCTCAGCGACGATGCCGGCGCGGTGGACTTCCAGCAACGGTTCCATGCCGAGCGCCTTCTGGTAGGTCAGGAAAAACCCGGGCGTCACGATGCCCACCGCCGGCTTGTCCTTCGCGCACAACTCCACGGCCTTGCCGGGGTCGTTCAACACGCGCGGCTCGACCGGCTCGCTGAGTTGCTTCCCGAGCGCGCTCGTCAACTCCGCGACCGTTGGCCCGGCGACGTCCTGCGTGGCGAATTTCTCGCCGGTCTTCAGGAACAAAAATATCACGAGCAAAAGATGCACTTACCGCCTCCTCCAGTTGCGCATCACGACGCGCCATTTCTCCCACTTCGATAACCGGATCTTCCCGTCAAAGACCCGGTAATCTTCCGCCACGATCTTGTCGAGGATGCCGCCGTAAATCCCGATCATCACCGCCAACGTCCCCCGGCTGTCCGGGCTGATCATCCCGATCAACGGCTGCGCCTGCCGGTAATACTCCCGCGCCCGGTCGGCCTCGAACTTCATCAGCGCCTTGAATTGTGGTGTCATTCGGCTCTGCATGATGTCGTCCTCTGAGACGCCGAACCGCGCCAAATCTTCAGCCGGTAGGTAAATCCGCCCCAAACCCGCATCCTCCTTCACATCCCGCAGGATGTTCGTGAGTTGGAACGCGATCCCGCACGCCTCCCCCGGCTTCAACGCCGCCTCGTCCTTGTACCCAAAGATCGGCAACACCACCAACCCCACGCACGACGCCACGTGGTAGCAATACCGGTAGAGCTCCTCGAACGTCGCATACCGCGTCTTCGACTGATCCATCTCCGTCCCGTCCAACAACTCGTGGAAATGTTTCTCCGGGATCCGGTACTTCCGCACCGTATCCACCAACGCCGGCAACGTCGGCTCGCTCGACTCCGTACCGGCCAACGCCGCCGCCACCGTCGCCCGCCAGTCCTTCAACCCCTGCAACGCCACCGCCGGGTTCGCCGCGCCATCCGCAATGTCATCGCTCCGCCGCATGAAGGCATAAATCGCCGACATCGCCCGCCGCTTCTCGCGGGGCATCACCAGAAATGAATAATAAAAATTCTTACCCGTCCGCTTCGCAATCTCCTCACAAAGCCGGTAAGACTCCTCCACCGAAACGCTCATCGGGTGTGGATTATGGCCGGCCAATGGTGCTGAGGCAAGCTTGCGCAACTCTTGCCGGGCAGCGGTGTTCAAGGTAGATACAAACCATGCGTAGATTCTTGCTTCTTCTCGCTCTCCTCGCTAGCCCGGTGGCTTCATTTGCCTGGTCGCATGGTGGACACATGCTGGTCGCGCAGATTGCGTATGACCGGCTGAATCCCCGGGCCAAGGCAGAGGCCGACCGGTTGTTGGCGTTGTCCATTGATCCGGTCGACGTGACGGCCACCTCCACCAACTTCGTGGATGCGTCGCATTGGGCGGATGACGTGAAGCGGTTGCCGGGGTTCGAGTTCTCGAAGCCGCTGCACTTCGTGGATGTCCCCTTCTCCGCCGACGGCACCCCGCTGCCGGCGAATCTACCGGCCACTAACAATGTGATCCGTGCGCTACAGGATTACGTGGCCGTCCTGCGCACCAGCACCAACGATACCGAACGCGCTGCGGCGTTGCGCTACATCTTGCATTTCACCGGCGATATTCACCAGCCGCTGCATTGCGTCAGCCGCGTGACGCGACGGTGGCCGGACGGCGACCAGGGCGGAAACAAATTCTGGATCAACAATCCCATTCCGGATACCAAGCCCGACCACATCAACCTGCACGCCTACTGGGATGACGGGCTGTACTCATTCCCTAAAATGGGACCGCACTACGCGCCGCCGCCGTTGGCTGAGATCGTCGCCGCCGCGCCGTCCATCGTGGCGGAACATCCGCCCACCGAGTCCGGGTGGAAAGCCGGTGGGCCGTTTGCCTTCGCCGCTTGGGCCAAGGAAAGCACCCAACTCGCGCAGTCGGTGGTCTACGCCGGGATCGCCCAGTACCGCGTCCCCGACGAACGTTACCGGGAGAACGGCATCAAACTCTCCCGGCAACGCGTCGCGTGGGCCGGCTACCGGCTGGCGGAGTTGCTGAACACCCTCTGGCCGGAGCAACACTGAGGCACTGCGCCGACTCGCAGAGTCGGCCTACAGCCGGATGGTCACGCCGCCGCGAACCCGGTAGTCAGGGACGATTTGCAGGCCGCTGGTGTGTTGATGGACCGGGAGGTCCACCGCGCATTCCGCGCTGAGGCGTTCGCCCCATGTCGCACTGACGGCGGGGCCGAGGTACACGGCGGTGATGCCGGTATCGTCGGTGCGGACACCAGCCATCTTGTCGTTCCCTTTCCATTCGCCGGAGACGACGAATTGCAGCGCCGCGGAACCCCGGTGATCCAACCAGAGATACACGCCCGGGCCGCCGTTCCACGTCAGGTCATTGGCGAACTGGTAATCGAAACGTCCCTCGGTGCGCAGCGCGTACTGAATCTCGGCAGCCAAAAACACGCGGCGCCACTGGACGGTTCCACTGGCGCCGATGATGCCATCCACTGAACCACTGCCGAGGGCCAAGTCGTGGCCGTGGACGCCGCTGGGGTGGTGATGACCGCCACCGCCGTCGTCTTCGTGAGCTTCCTCACTCAACCGGCTCGCATCGCCGGTCGGCAACTTCAAGCCACCGAAGAGGTCGAGCGTCGCCATCCCGTCCTCCCACAACTTCTCGCTCACCCGGTACCGTCCGATGATCGAGACATCGCCGATCCCGGATTCTCTCCCGCGCACGATGTCATGCTCGATGACGCGGCGGAACGAGCGGTAGATCACCGGCACGTTCACCTGCAGCCCGAACTGGTGATTGAACCGGTAGCCCAGCAGAAACTGGGTGATGGAACTGTCGATGAACTCGTGATCCTCGTTCGGGATCTTGATTCCGTCTTCCCGCCAATCCCGGAAGTGGCTGTACTGCTCCGCCACCCCCACCTCCCAACCCGGTCGCGCTTCCTTCGCTTCGGTCACGACATACAACGAACACAAATCACAGGCCGATGCGCTCAGCACCGACACTGTGGCACACAATACTCCTGTCAGAATTTTCACAGTTTTCTCCTCGTTTGGATTTGCTTGTTGCAACAACGACTGGATCACGCGCCGAGGAGACGCGGTGGCGGAACCGGAGGGATGTCATCCCAATCTGACTGGCTGAGTGCTACGGGAGAAACAGACTCCAGTAGGAGCACCGGCAGTTCTGCCGGGACGACAGTGAGACAAAAATCATACTTGGCCCCGCCAAGAACGACCGTGGGTGCCGCCGTCCCGCAAGTGACGGACTTGAGGACAGCTTCCGCCGTGGATTCAGCCCCTGACGACTGGTGACAACAACACCCGCCGCTTTCGTGCCCGCCGCACTGGCATCCCTGCATCGCGCATTGCGACACGACCGGCGTATGCAACGTCACCACCCACTGGGTAACGACGACAGCGATCAACCCGAGAATCAGCGTCAGCCTGCCGAACATACGCGCCCGTCTATACCGGCTCGTGCGGGTGCGGTTCAACATGAATCGTCACCTCGCTGACGCGCGGCAGCCGGGCGCGGATCGCATCCTTCACGGCGTGCGCCAGTTCATGTGCAGCGGTCACGGACATGGCGCCATCCACCTCGATGTGCATGTCGAGCACGAAGCTGTAACCCATCTGGCGGGCGTGGCATTTCTCCACCGCCTCAACCCCGGGAATACTGAGCGCGACCGCGGCGACCTGCGCTACCAAGTCGCCGCTCGGCGCCTTGTCCATCAACTCGCCGATGGCCGGTCGCAGCAACCGCCAACCGTTCCACGCGATGATGCCGCCCGCAAAAATCGCCGCCCAGTCGTCCGCCGCGCCAAACCCTTCCCCGCCGACCAAGGCCACGCTGATCCCAAGCGCCGCCGCCGCCGAGGTAATGGCGTCACTCCGGTGATGCCATGCATCGGTCTGCACGGCGGAGCTTTTGATTTCCTCCCCGATCCGGCCGACAAACCGGTAGAGCCCCTCCTTGATCATCACCACGCCGAGCAGGACGATCAGCGTGTAGGGCTTGGGCACATGGTGCGGCGAGAAGATCTCCCTCGCCGCCTGGGTGATGATCAACAGCGCCGCGGCCAACAACATCACCGAAACCGCCGCCGCCGCGACCGTCTCCGCCCGGCCGTGGCCGTAGGGATGATCGGCATCGGCCGGCTTGTGCGCCACCACCATTCCGCGCCAGACGATGAGCGAACTGGCAATGTCAGCGAACGACTCAATCGCATCCGCGATCAGCGCGTAGGAATTGCCGAGGATACCGGCCGTGAGCTTGCCCGCGGCGAGCAGGGCGTTCGTGACCAACCCCGCCGCCGTCGCGCGCATGCTGCGTTGAAGGCGGTTCGACATGGCGGCGATGTTACCGCTTGGCGAGCAACGTCATGATGGCCTTCTGGACGTGCAGGCGGTTCTCGGCTTGGTCAAAAATTGTCTGCTGATGCGATTCGAGGACATCGTGCGTGATCTCCTTGCCGCGATACGCCGGCAGGCAGTGCATCACCAAGGTGCCGGGCTTGGCGTGCTGCAACACGCCGGCATTGATTTGGTACGGCTGGAGAATCTTGATGCGCTCCGCGGCCTCCGCTTCCTTGCCCATCGAGACCCAGACATCCGTGTAAACCACATCCGCGTTCTTCGCCGCGGTGGCGATGTCAGCAGTCACATGGATACCGGCTGACTCACCGGGCTGAAACTCCTTCGGCGCGGCAATCCAAAGATCGATCCCGAGTTTCTGCGCCGCGAAAATCCACGAGCGCGAAACATTGCACGCGCCGTCGCCGATGAAACACACTTTCTTACCGGCCACCGCACCGAGTTTCTCGGTGATGGTGAACATGTCGGCAAGGATTTGGCAGGGATGCTCGTCGTCCGTCAGGGCGTTGATGACCGGGATGGAGCCCCACTTCGCGAACTCGACGAGGTCGGCTTGGGCAAATGTCCGGATCACCGCGCCGTGACAGTACCGGGATAAGACCCGGGCGGTATCCGCGACAGTCTCACCCCGCCCCATTTGGATTTCTTGCCCGGCAAGGTAGACGGACTGTCCGCCGAGTTCCCGGACGCCGACTTCAAAACTGACCCGCGTCCGCGTGCTGGCTTTCGTGAAGATCAATGCCCACGTCTGCCCTGCCAGCGGCCGGTCGGTCTCGCGGCTTCGGTTGGCTTTGACTTTCTTGGTCAGCGCGAGGATCTCCGCGATCTGCGCCGCGTTGAGTTCTTCGATGGATAATAGATGCTTCATCTTCAGTGGAACGGGCGTCTCGCCCGTTCATTTCATTTGATTGAACAGGCGAGACGCCTGTTCCACTATCATTTCGTCTGCAACCGTCGTCCCCCACCGCCGCTCTTCTTCCACGTGGCCGTCTCACACTTGGCGAGCCAGTTGTTCAAGTATTCGGCGATTGTCTCGGGTGGCTTCTCCATCAACGCCCACCGGACTGTGACCACAATCCCGGTCTCGTCGATGTCCTCGACGAACATCTGGTTCGGGGCCTCGTAAAAATTCCAGTTCATCAGAAACTCGGCGGACGGTTTCTCGGCCCATTCGAACCGCAACCGTTTCTCCTGCCACGTCTGCACCGGCAAGACCGCCTCGACATCCGCTTTGTCCAAACACTTCCCAACTTTTGCGCTCATAAACTCGCCTTCACCTTCTCCACCGCCTCGTCCACTTCCGCGCGGGTCACGTTCAACGCCGGGAGGAACCGCACCACATGCGTCCCGGCAATCACACCGATCAAACCGTTCTGCGCCAGCTTCAGGATGAACGGCTTGGCTTCCACCGGCAGTTCCATCCCGATCATGCAACCGACGCCACGCACTTCCTTGATGCCCGGCAACTGTCGCAACCGGCTCATGAAATAATCGCCCATCGTCTTCGCGTTCGCCATCAAGCCGTCGCGCTCAATCGTCTCCAACACCGCCAACGCCACGGAAGACGCCAGCGGCGTTCCGCCAAACGTCGTCGCATGCGTCCCCGGCCCGAGCACGTCTTGATACGGTTGCCGGGCCCAAATCGCGCCCATCGGGAAGCCACCGGCCAAACCTTTCGCCCACGACATCGCATCCGGCACTGCGTCGGGCGCAATCGCACGGAATCCGCAGAACTCGCCGGTCCGCCCGATACCGCACTGCACTTCGTCATACATCAACAGCAGTCCGCGCTCGTCGCACAGCTTCCGCAAGCCGCGCAGAAACTCCGGCGTCGCCGGCTTGATGCCGCTCTCGCCTTGGATTGGTTCGAGCAAAATCGCCGCCGTCTTCGGCCCGATGGCTTTCGCCACCGCGTCGAGGTCGTTGAACGGCACGTGCCGGAAGCCTTCGAGCAACGGCTCGAAGCCGTGCTTCACCTTCTCCTGCCCGGTCGCGCTGATGCCCGCCATCGTCCGACCGTGGAAACTGCCGAGGAACGTAATGATCTCGTACCGGCCCGACGCGGCTTGGCTGGAGCCAAGCCCTCCACCGGCTGAGTTGGAGGGCGCGGCTCCCGCCGCGCCTTGGCCGTTCCCCCATTTGCGGGCCAATTTATAGAGCGCCTCGTTGGCCTCGCCACCGGAATTGCAGAAGAACACCTTGCCGGGCACGCCAACAAGCTTCACGAGCTTCTCAGCCAACCGGCCTTGCGGGATGTTGTAATAGAGATTGGAAACGTGAACGAGTTGCGCGGACGCCTCCGCGAGCACCTTCGTCAACGCCGCGTGCCCGAGCACATTCACCGCGATGCCGCCGCCGAAATCAAGATACTCCTTCCCCTCCGCGTCCCAGACCCGGGAGCCGTGCCCGCGCACAAACGCCAGCGGCAACCGGCCATAGGTCGGCATCACGTATTGGTCGAACAACGAAATAATCTCGGCACTATTCATTCAGAAGAGCGCGCATGATGCGAATTGGCGGGGTTTCTTGCAAGAACTTTGCTGGGCTTGCATGCCGGCGGGATTCCCGGCATAAGAAGCGGCGGTGACGGAATGAACCAGACGACTGACAAGGCTACGCTGCGCCGTGTGATCTTCGCCTCTTCGCTCGGGACGTTGTTCGAGTGGTACGATTTCTATCTCTACGGCAGTCTCGCGGTCTTCTTTGGGTCGAAGTTTTTCCCGCCCGGCAATGAGACGGCGCAGTTGTTGGCCAGCCTCGCGACGTTCGGAGCCGGGTTTGGCGTCCGGCCGCTTGGCGCGTTGGTGTTTGGGCACATCGGCGACTTGATCGGGCGGAAGCACACGTTCTTGGTGACGATGGCGACTATGGGGCTTTCGACGGCAC
>OMJI01000078.1 GCA_900299315.1 Verrucomicrobiota bacterium
GCCGCCATCTACACGCTCAGTATTTTGCATCACGAATTGCAAGTCGCGTAGCGCTCCGGTACACTGTCCTCAGGAGATGCGTCGTGAGTGATGCTGCAACTACCACCACGATCCGGAATTTCTTCCGCGTGCTTGTGATCGACGACAACCCGGTCGACCGCGAAATCACTGCGCGCCACCTCGGCAAGGCGTGGCCGTTTGAACGGGAACTCAGCATCGATTACGCCGCCAGTGGCGCCGAGGCTTTGGATAAGATGCGGTTCGTCCGGTTCGCGCTCGTGGTGTTGGACTGGCGGCTACCGCTGGTCAGCGGCGCCGAAGTTCTCCGCAAAATGAAAGCCGGCCAAGTGCGCGTCCCGGTCGTGGTGCTGTCCGGCTTGCATCGCCAGCAGATCCCCGAGGACCTGAGCGCCCTCGGCGCGTCGTTCTTGAACAAGGACGAGATGGACCCGATCACCTTCCACGCCGCCATCGCGGAGGCGCTCAAACTTCTCGGGCACAAACCCGTAGAAAACGCTCGAGAACGTCCGTCGCCCGGTGGAGTTCCGTCAGCTCGATGAATTCATCCGCGGTGTGCGCCTGCGCGATGTCACCGGGCCCGAACGCAATCGCCGGGCTGCCAAACTCCGCAAACACCGACGCGTCGCAGAACCACGGCGCGCCACACACCGGCACCCCGAGCGCGCGGATGAACGGGTTCTCTGCCGGCGTGAACAACGGCGGACAGACGCGATTCGTCTGAATCTCCACGCCAAACCGGTCGCGGATGTCCGCCATGATCCGGTCGGCTTGCTCGCCGGGAATCAACCGCCGATCCACCTCGATCTCGCAATACTCCGGCACGATATTCGTGGCGCTTCCGCCGCGAATCGCGCCGACGCTGATGGTGGGCAAACCTAAAATCGGATCAGCCGGTGGGAATGCCGGGTTGTCGAGCAACCCTTCCACCACGGTCGCCATTTTGCGGATGGCATTCTCCCCGCGCTCCGGCGTCGCGGCGTGGCAACTCTTGCCGCGCGTGATCACCTTGAACCAAAGCGAGCCCTTGTGCGCATGCACCGCCCGGCAATTCGTCGGCTCCCCGGCCATCGCGAAGTCCACTTTGAACCCGCGCTGGCAGAGCGCCCGGGCGCCTTCGCTGCCGGTCTCCTCGCCCATCACGGCGCAGAAAAACACATCGAGATCTCCGGCGCGAAAATCTTTGTCGCGGACGCATCGGGCCAACGCCGCGAGCATGGCGGCGGCGGAACCTTTCGTGTCGCACGCGCCCCGGCCGAACAACCGGCCATCCCGGACTTCACCGCCAAACGGATCGATCACCATCCCGGCCACACTGACCGTGTCGGTGTGCGGCGCGAGTGCGATGCTGCGCTTGGCGCCGCGGGAGGAAAACCTGCCGACGACGTTGGGGCGACCGGGTTGCACGTCGTGCTGCTCCACATCGAGCCCGAGCTTGCGGAGAAAATCCGCGATGAACCCGGCAAGCTGCGCCTCGCCAGTGTGCGGCGTCCCCGGGTTGCCCACCGGCGTGACGCTCGGGATGCGGACAAGTTCCTGCAGTAATCGCGTGACTTGGTCGGGGTTCATCGTTTCGGTGGCGGGACGATGACGTATTGCATGCCGGCCGCTTTGGCGGCGGCAAAGCCGGTGGAGGTGTCCTCGAACACCAAGCACCGTCCTGGCGCGATGCCGAGTTGCCGGGCGGCTTCGAGGAACGGATCGGGCGCGGGTTTGCCGTGCCGGTAATCTTCGGCGGTGATGATGGCTTGGAATTTATCGATCAGCCCCAGCCCGGCCAGCGTGCGGGTGACGATGTCGCGCGTTCCACCGGAGGCGACAGCGAGCGGGTGTTTGCCGTGGAACTGGTGGACCAACTCGACGACCGGCTCGATGGGCGTGACTTGTGGGATGAGCGCGCGGAAGAGCGCTTCCTTGCGTTCGTACGCCTCGCGGACCGGCATGTTGTGGCCGTGGCGCTCGTTGAGGATTTCGATGATGCGTTCAGTCGGCACTCCGCCGAGTTCGTAGAAGAGCGCCTCCGGGAACTCGGCTTGGTATTCCCGCAGCGCCGCGCACCACGCCTGATAATGCAGCGGCATCGTGTCGGCCAGCGTGCCGTCGCAGTCGAAGATGTAGGCGTCGAAATCGCCGGGCGGGAGTGTGAGCTTCATGGCTGGTCGCGGAACCACTCCACGAACTGCGGGATACCGGCCTCGATCGGCGTGGTCGGATGGTAGCCGAGCAACCGCCGGGCTTTGGTGACATCGGCGAACGTGATCGGCACGTCACCGGGCTGGTCGGGGAGTTCCCGGATGACGGCGCGCTGGCCGGTGGCTTGCTCGATCAAGGCGATGAGTTGCCGGACTTCGACCGTGTGCGATTCGCCGAGGTTGATGATCTCGTAGCCCAACGGCCGGTCGAGCGCGGCGAGGATGCCCTGCAAAATATCCGTGATGTACGTGAAGTCGCGCCGCGCACAACCGTCGCCGTACATCTCGATCGGCTTCCCGGCCAAGATGGCCTTGGTGAATTTATGGATCGCGAGGTCGGGCCGCTGCCGGGGTCCGTACACGGTAAAGAAGCGCAGGCAGACGATGTCGATCCCGTAGAGATGATGATAGACATGGCAGAGCGCCTCGCCGGCCAGCTTGGTGGCCGCGTACGGCGAGATGGGTTTGGAAATCAGGTCGGACTCGCTGAACGGCACCTTCTGGTTCACGCCGTACACGCTCGACGACGAGGCGAAGACAAACTTCTTCACGCCTGTCTGCCGGGCAAATTCGAGCAGGTTCTGCGTGCCGACGATGTTCACGTCCGTGTAAAGCTGCGGCTGCGCGAGCGACGGCCGCACGCCCGCCCGGGCGGCGAGATGGATGATGGCGTCGAATTTCTGGTCCGGTAGTTGACCGCGAATGTCGCCCTCGATCACTCGAGGAAAGTCCTGCGCGTTCCGGCGTTTCACTGCCGGATCATAAAAATCGTTGAAGTCATCGAGCACCGTCACCGCGTCGCCGCGCCGCAACAGCGCCTCGACAACGTGCGACCCGATGAAACCCGCGCCACCCGTGACCAATATTTCCATGCGGCGCACCCTACCACACGCGGCCGGTCGCGCGCACCTTGGAAAATGGCGGTTGCCACTGCCGCGCCTGCCCGGTAGGCTGCGCGCGATGGAAACGAGGAATCTCGCGGTAAGCTTGCTGCGCGGGGCGGGTCGCGTTGCCAGTGAACATCGCCGCCTGCTGCTCCTCATGATGCTGGGCGTGCTCGTGGGCACGGCCGCGTTGATGTTCCATGACCGGGCTTGGAGCGATTGGATTACCACCGACCGCCGCGAGCCGTGGCTGACAGCCGCGCGGAAACTGAGTTTCTGGGGCGACTACCCAACCGGCCAGTTGTTGCTGTGCATCGGCCTCTGGGCGGCCGGTTGGTGGCGGAAACGCTACTCGTGGCGCGTCGCGGCGTTGGCGGCCTTGTTGTCATCCACCTGTGCCGGCTTGGAAGTGAACATCGTCCGCATGTCCACCGGGCGGGCGCGGCCACGGACGGAGACGGCCGATCACTGGATCGGTCCCACGCTGAACGCACGCTACGCCAGTTTTCCCTCGGCGCACACGGCCACGGCCTTCGGGCTGGCGGGGGCGTTGGTTGGCGTGATGCCGCCGGTAGGCACCGTCGCGACGATCGGCGCAGCCGGGGTGGGTTGGTCGCGACTTTACAACAAGGCGCATTACCCGGCAGACGTGTGGACTTCGGTCGGAGTCGGGCTGCTCAACGGGTTCGTCTTCGCGAAAGCCGCGCGGCGTTTACTGCGCCCGGTAGTACACCCGCAGTTTGATCCAACTGGCCCGCGCGATGTTAAGCCCGGCAACGTCACGCCGTTCCAAGCCGGTTGATTCCAGCGCAGCCAGCATCGGTGCGTCAACTGGTCGCCGCGCCGGCCGACCGCGCCATTGCTTCCATAGATCGTCCAGCTTCGTCTCGCGTTCCTGCGCGACCAACAGACACGGGCCACCGGCCGCGAGCATCAACTGTAAGCTCTCCACGTTGCGCACCGGCTCCCATTGCCGCGCGGTGTAGAAAACCAGACTCGGCTCGTTGAACTGCCACGCGCCGCACTTCGTCGACGCCGGCAAGTCCTGCGTCAGGCGCGCGATCTCAATCGTCGGCAAGAGACTCCGCGCGGCTGTTCCTAACGCAGCGATTCCGATCGATAGCGCCATGACCGCGCCCAGCGTCGCGCGGAGCCAACCGGCTCGCCAGAACACGGCGACCGCTGTGACAGCGGTCACGATGCAGGCCACTGCCAAGCCGGGGAGGAACCAGTGTTCGCCTTGCACCACGGCGACGACGACACTCGCCGTCGCCACGAAGAGACCCAGCCCGCACACGATCCAGAACCACACCGCCGACCGGCGAGCAGATTGGAAATCAACCCGGCAAGTCTGGCCCAGCAATAGAAACAGTGCCGGAAACGCCGGCAGCACGTAGTGCGGTAGCTTGGTCAAATAAACGGTGAACAGCAGATACGTCCCAGCCACCCACGACACGAGGAACGCATTCTTCGCATTCCAGTTCTGGCGCGTGACCCGCACGCCGTCGCCGGCAAACGCGATCCACGGGAACAAACTCAGCAACGCCGTGGCGAAATAATAATACGGCGCGACCGCCCCGTGTCCTTGGAACGAGGCGAACCCGCGTTTGACGACGTGCTGACCGATGCCCACGCGGAAAAAATCGCCGTGCGTCCGCACCAACGCCGGCACGCCCCACGCGCCGACGATCACCAGCGCCAACACGAGACCCCATCCCAAGCGCAACCGCCGCCACGGCACCGGCTGTCGCCACAGGACCCAGCGGTACAAAACCAACGTCAGCACCGGCACCACGACCACCACCGGCCCCTTCGCGAGAAACCCGACGCCGACCGCCACCCAGAGCAGCCACCACCACCGGGGCGCCGGCTCCTGAAGCAATTCCCACAAGGCGAACTGCGCGAGCAGCACGCATACGACCATCGGCATGTCCGCCACGGCGCTGCGGCCGTGCATGAGCATCTGCACACAGGTCAACAGGCCAAACCCGGCCGCAAACCCGGTCACCGGCGAAAACCACCGCGCGCCGATCCGGCAGGTGATCACCACGAGCGCGACGGCGCAGATCACCGCGGGCAACCGCGCCGCAAACTCATTCACGCCGAAGACGGCATACGCGCCGCGCATCAGCCAGTAGATCAAGATCGGTTTGTCGAAGCGGTAATCGCCGTTGAAATACGGAATCACCCAGTCATCGCGCTGGATCATCTCGCGCGTGGCTTGCGCGAACCGTGGCTCGTCGCGATCGATCAGCGGAATCGACCCGTTGCCCGGCAGCAACACAATCAGCGCCACCAACGCCAGCCACCACGGCCCCCAGCGGCGCAGCCGGTCGTCGCCCACTCCCGCAAGCTGCTCCGCCGTCGTCATCGCTTCCCGACCCACTCCAGCCACTCGCTCAACACGATCAACGTCCACAGCGCCCGGGCGTGATCTGCGCGTTGTTGCCGGTGTTCTTCCAGCAACGCCAGCGCTGCCCGGCTGTCCACGCCGGCAGCGTCCACTCTCGCCAACCGCGATTCCGCCCATTCGTGGAGCGAGCCGCGCAACCACGCGCTCAGCGGCACCGACAAGCCGCGCTTGCGCCGGTAGACAATGCTCCGCGGCAGGTACCGCGAAGCGTACCGCTTCAGGAAAACCTTCGTCGTCAGCCCCCGCACCCGTTCCGCCGCCGGCAGTGTCGCCGCAAACTCCATCACGGCTTGATCCAGGAACGGCGCGCGCAATTCGAGCGCCGACCGCATGCTGGCCCGGTCGGCCTTCGTCAACAAACCTTCCGCCAACAAAATTTCCAAGTCGTTGCGCTGCGCCAGCGAGAGCAGTTCACCGGCCTCTTGGGCAGGAAACATCACCGGCTCCACGCCCAACCGGGCCAGGAGCGGCGGCGGTATGTTCGACGTCCACAGCCGGTGCCGCGCCATGCCTTCCATGCCGCTCGCTTGCACGAATTTCTTCAGGACGTACGACACGGTGACTTTCTTGTCGCTCGGCGGCAACGCCTCGATGGCGCGACGGAACACGGCCTGAATCGCCGCCGGCAGCTGCGCATACCGGTCGGCCCACAACGCGCCGAGATACGTCGGGTAGCCGGCAAACAATTCATCGCCGCCCTCGCCGACGAGGCAGAGCTTCACATCCTGTGCGGCGCGCTGCGCGAGCAACGCGGTCGGGATCCACGCCGGATCAGCGAGCGGTTCCCCGACCAACCGCACCAGCTCGCGGATGCCCTCGACGAACAATTCCGGCTTCACCCAGACGGGATGCGCTTCGATGCCCAAGTGCCGTGCGACGCGCTCGGCAAAATGCCCTTCGTCGTAAGACGCCTCGCTGAACCGGAGCGTGTACGCCCGCAAATGGTAGTCGGGCCGGACTTGGCGCGCGACGGCGGCAATCAACGACGAGTCCACACCGCCGCTCAGGAACACGCCGTACGGCACATCCACATCGCTCTGCCGCAGCACGGCCTCGCGGAAGACAGTGTCGAATTTCTCGAGCGACGGCGCCGACTTCGGAGCCGTCACAACATTCCAACGCCAGTACCGGCGGCGCTTCGTCCCGGTATCCTCAAACGCCACGATCTCCGCCGGGCCGACTTTCTGGACCTCCCGGAATGGCGACCGGGGCGCGGCGAATGAACCGAATTGCAGATACGCGCGCAACATTTCGCGGTCGACTGTCAGTGCCAGCGAATCATCCGTCGCCAACGCCGCGATCTCCGTCGCGAAGCGGATGGTGTCGTCATGCTGGACGAAAAACAGCGGCCGCTCGCCCGCCCGGTCGCGGGCCAGCACCAACCGCGGCCGGCGCGGATCCCAAATCGCCACAGCAAACTCGCCGCGCAAATGTTCGACGAACTCATCCCCTTTTTCGAGGTAGAGCCCCGGTATCACTGCAACGTCGGTGGCCAAGTGTACCGAACGACCGCGCGATGCGAGCCACTCACGGAGTTCCCGGTGGTTGTCGATCTCGCCGTTGCAAACGGCGGTGACGCCGGTCTCGGCATCGACGATTGGTTGCGTGCCGGATTCGAGCCCGCGAATCGCCAGCCGGGTGGCACCGAGCGCCGCCCGTTCCACCGTCGTCACCCGCGAGGCGTCCGGCCCGCGATGCGCGAGTGCCTCGACCATCGCGTTGGCACACCGGGGCCCGAGCGGGAGCGGTTCGCGCAGGGAGACAATGCCGCAGACTCCGCACATGCTACCGGCCCTCCGGTAAGAGGAGAGTGCCCCACCAGCCGGTCACCAAGTTCGTGACGGTCGCGCCACGCGCTTGGGCGATCCCGGCAATGTCGCTGCCGTTGCGGCGACGCGAGAGCAGGAAGACCGGCTGCTTCTGCGCGGCGAGCCACGCGTCGCGTTCGTCGATGTGCGTGACGCCGGCGGGCCACGGCTTGGTTTTCTTGAGCATGAAGATGATGTAGTTGCTGGTGAACTCGCCGCCGTCGTCGGTGATGACGTTGACGAATTGATGCCGGTAGAACGGGAAGCCGGTCGGGAAACATTCCATGCCGGCAATGATCGTGTCCGCCGGCAATGGCGGCATCGCATCCGCCAACGCGCGCGCCGACTTGCTCTCGGCGTACCAGCGAAGGGCGGCGAACCCCAGCGTGCCGACCAAGGCCGGCACGCCAACGTAGGCGGCCATGGTCCATCCCGAATGCTTGCGGCGCCATGCAATTGCGGCGACCACCAGGCCGATTGCCAGGGCCGCGGCAACGGCGAGCAACTCGTGCGTCACGTCGGCGCCCGGCACGCGTCTCAACGCGCCGATCTTGCCGGGATGGAGTGCCAGCCACACGACCACGCCGGTGGCAATCAAGCAAAAGCCCCCGAGTGCGAGCGACCAGCGCCGGGTTTGCGCTTCGGCGGCGCGGTTCATGACGCGGGCGACCAGGATGCCGAGCGCGACGATGGCGCTGAGGATGTAGTCAGGCCGTTTGGATTTCGAGATCGAGAAAAACAAAATCACCACGATGCACCAGACAATCAGGAGCCGGTCGGCATTCGACCAGTGCCGGCGGTTGCGCCACGCGGCGACGATGGATTCCGGCAGGAGCAGGCACCACGTGAGCATCCCGACCAGCAGCCACGGCCCGTAGTACCACCACGGCCCGGTGCGGCGAAACGCGGTGGTCGTGTAGCGGTGGAAACTTTCTTCCACGAGACCGTAGTAGGCGAAGTCGTTGTGATAATGATTCACGCCGAAGAACCACGGCAGGGTCAGCCCGAAGAAGATGAGCAGATTCACGGGCGCGAAGATGCGTTTCAGCAAACGGAAGTCGTAGACGGCGAGCACCAATACCGGGATGAGAAAGCCCACCGGCCCCTTGACCAGCGTGGCCAGCGCCGCGCAGACAGCGCTGGTGCGCCAAAAACCCCGGTAGCCGGCAAAGATCGCGCCGCACACGAACAACGCGAGCATCATGTCGAAAATCACAAGCCGGCTGAACGCGAGAAACAGCGGGCTGGTCGCCACCACCATCACGGCGAACGCGCCGGTCCGGGTGCCGTATTCGCGGCGCGCAAACAGGAACGTGATCACCAGCAACAGGAAGCCGGCCACCGCCGACGAGAAGCGCGCCCCGGTTTCGTTCTCACCGAAGAGCGACATGGAGAGCGCGACGGTCTTGAAATAGAAGGCCGGCTTGTCGAGATACGGCAACCCGTTGTAGGTCGGGACGAGCCAGCTGCCGGACTCTTTCATCTCGCGGGCGACCTCGGCGTTGCGACCCTCGTCGGGCACCATCAACGGCAAACTGCCGAGCCCGCCGAAAATGAGAAACGCGCCCAACAGAAATGCCAGGGTCACCAGTCGCGATTCGTTGTTGTTCACGTGGCGGCGAGACTAACACAACGATTTTCCCGTTGCATCCCGGAATGTTTGTTAGCACCATCGCCGCCATGA